>JAQVNO010000038.1 GCA_028703095.1 Bacteroidales bacterium | reverse complement strand
GGTTTATAGATGGTGTAAGAGGAGGCTTAAATCCTGAAACAATGGGTTTTGGTATGACATTTTTACATGAATTAGATCATACAGATTTAGGAATAACAAAAAGTAGAGATGGAGAGAATCGAATATTTGGCGAAATTGGTTCAACTGTAAAGTTAATGAATACTATTAGAAGTGAGTTAGGTACAGATTATGGTCAGAGATTATCCCATGCTAAATCAAATAATCCTATGGATAATTATAATTATATCCCATTTGATGGATATTCTTTAGGATGGTTAAAAAAAGGATTCGCTCCAATTAATAATAAATATATAGAAATAAAAAAATGAAAAAAATAATAACAATTTATTTTATTTTTATATCTTATAGTGCATTTACACAATCCGAAAGTGATTTTAAAAAATATTATGCCGTAATTGATTATATTGTTAATAATGATTCATTAATAAAAAACGGCGATTCTTACTTTAATAAATATAAATCAAATAATCTATATTTATCATCATCTAAAGATTTTTTATTATTAAGTCGAGATTTATTTTATAATATTTATATAGATAACTTCAAATATATTACCAAAGAGGAATTTAATAGTGATTTTGATAAATATTGCAACCCTCTCTGGAAAGAATATATGTTAAAAGATTCTATAGAAGGTCTTTATTTAAGCGATTCATTATATAAAAAACTCTCAGATTATTTAGAAAAACATATAAAAAAGAAGTTAGTTGACAATTTGAAATGGGAAGTTTCATTTTCCCCTATTTTTTATAATTGCATAACCGCAGGGATTCGAAAAACAAATTTCCAATTTGGAGCTACCTTGTATTTTGTGTTTTTCTTTGATGAGAAAGATAAAATAAAAGAAGTAAAAATTCAAAAATTAATGGGTCTTTGAGAAAAGGGTGGTAGTGTGTCAAATTAGTTAAAAGAAAATAAAGAGTTTAAAAACAGAAAAACGAGGCTAAAGCAAAGCGATGAAAAATTATTCCGTCAAAAACAAAAATTATTGCGTCAATAATGAAAAATATTGCGTCAATAAATTAATTTATTGCGTCAATAATTTTGGGTTTGATATTCAACCCTTTGGATGTGCTCAATTAGCCTCTCCGCAAGGGAGTTTGAATTTTGTGAATCCCTATCCCGATTTGTGTAATTTGCAGGGCAATGCCCAAGAAACGGAATTATTCTACTACCACCCCGACCATTTGGGCAGCACAGGCATGGTAACGGATAATTTATCTAACATCACCGCCGGCTATTTATACGCTCCCTTCGGAGAGATACTCCAAGAGCATTCAGCAGTTGATAACCGCATCCCAAAATACGCCTTCAACGCTAAGGAATTGGATGAGGAGAACGGCATGTATTATTACTCCGCTCGTTATTATGCACCGCCGACTTTTATCTCAAGAGATCCGATGTTTGAGAAATATCCTTCTATTTCACCGTATACCTATTGTGCGAATAACCCGGTAAGATTAGTTGATCCTAATGGCAAAGCACCTATTGATAGAGCAAATCGATACATAAAACGGCATAATCTTACAAGTGTAAAAATAGAAAATGGCCCAAACAATTCTGTATGGATACAATATGGATTACCAGGTCTATCTGGTGTTGCAGCTAAAAACTTTAAAGAAAATGTATTTGATAGGATTATTAACAAAATAAAAACTAACGAAGCTAAAAGATTATCGTATAAAGAACAGACTAATCAAGTAGGAACAGTCCTTTCAACAAAAAAAGCTGATTATAATCAACAAGGACCTGCAATAGAAACGAAATCTACTGATTTAATCGGAGGAAGCGTTTATACAAATGTGGATAATATGCCATTGGGAGTTCCTAATAAAAATACAGGGTCAATTTTAAATTTTATTAATAATGCTGCCAATGCTTTTGAATCAGGTTATAATACAGCTGAAGGAGTTGAAAATGCAGTAAAATCTAAATCATTAGACCCTGAAGAAAAAGTTTCAGTTCCTTATTATAAAAGGAATAATGATGGATCGTGGACAGGTGGAGAACAAAAAGCATTAAGAAAGGATTCGGCAAATGTTTCACAAGAATTAAATAATTAAAATATTATGAGAATATATATTATAATAAAAAATACATTACTTATAATTTGTATAATAGTATGTTTTCAGTGTAGTAATAAGAAGAAAAATGATTTAGTTGAATTAAATTATATACTTGATTCAATTATTATTCAACAATATAATGAATTTAAGACAATTGAAGGATCTTCTATTCGGTTTAGGATAGATTCTGTATATTTAATCGGAAATGAATTGATTAAAAATATTGGAGATGATGATTTTGAAAAAAGGTATGTAAAATTTTGTCATGAATATGGAGAGGGAAAATTTGGGAGTGATTTAAATCATAACAAAGAGTATTTAAAGGCAAAAATAAAACTAATGCAATTAAACTATATAAATCAAGATATTCAATGTTTTTATCAATCCCATTTTCAAGTTGATTTACTTGGATTACAACCTCTTAATAAAAAAATTAAAAAGGATAGTAAAGAAAAAATACAACTCATTCCACATTTTTTAACTTCGGAGATAGAATCACCTCCTATCGTTATAATTGATGGAGATACATTAAAATACGATGGATTATATTATGAATATAATTATAATCAAAGCAAAATAGGGTTAGACACAATAAAACCAGATATTATAATTAAACGATGGGGAGACACTATAAGAATAAAATGTGGGTTTACATTAGATGTTGAATAAAGTGAGGTGGTAGTGTCCCATTTTAGGTATTTTCTACAAAGAAAAATATAACAAAGGAATTCAAATGGTTAAGAAAAAGTAGAAAGAAAAACAAGGCTAAAGCAAAGCGATGAAGGAATATGTAGTTAATAATTTTAAGGCAATAAACTCGCAATATGCTATGGGGCAACTCTCCACTTGTATTGATTTAGAGGGGTGTAGCCTTAAAACTATGATGTTTGAGAAATATCCTTCCATTTCACCGTATACCTATTGTGCGAATAATCCGATGAAGTATGTGGACCCAAGTGGAAAGGCATATGTCCCAACTAATAAAGAAGGTGATATTGCTATTAATAATTATCTTAGTAATTTTAGTGATCGAGCTCTAAAAAAAGCGTTTGGAGTAACAAGGGGGTCTACAGAAAATAGATATCCCATATATTATTCTTCTGATACAAAGACAAAATCGTATGAAGAATTTACTAAAGCATTAGGAAAAGCAGGAAAAAAAATGACAAACAAGCAAAAAGGAGAAGCTTATGCATTCTATAATGGATTGCAAGATAATACGATATATCAAGTAGAAGCATGGGTGCCTGAAATTGCTTCTGTTGAAAGTCAGAGTTATAAAAACACTCGTGACCCTGAGAATAATTATAGAAAAGATACACGTGTTGTTATTCAAGATGGAACAGTAACATCAGATAGAAAAGATGGTTATGCTAAAAGAGAAGTAGGTTACTCTAATAAAACTTTTACTAATGATTTTGATAATTTAGATGCTTCTGGTAAAATAAATTTTGAAGGGATTTTTAACTCAAATAGAAAATCCGCTGATGGTAATATATTTGGGAAAGGATTTAATTTCTACACGAATTATGATAGGACAACTGTAGGTAAGTCTGCTGGGTTAATTCTTATTGACGGGAGGGAAGATAATTACGGCAATTGTTTAGGAAAAGCGTTACAAACATTAGGTTATTAAATATGTATAGAAATAGATTATTTGTTTTATTAATATTGTTATTTAAGTTAACAGGAGATTTATATGCTCAACAAGAAGATACTGTAAAAAATAAAAATAATAATTGTTTTAATTATATATATGATACTATTCATTCTTATAGACAACCTATTATACGTTATACTCCCAAAGATACAATAAAATTATTTTTGGACGATACCGCTTATTATATTCAAAAAGACTATGAACAAATAGATAATGAGTATAGCAATAGAATAGGTTATGCCAAGTATTTTTTTAATACTCATTGTTCAGGATTTGAACTTAGGAATAATTTACCTGATGGCTATTATTGCTTGTATAGTATTACAAAAAAACAAGCTTATAAAATGGGAAATTACAAAAAGTATTTTGTTGCATCGGGAGAATTTAAAAATGGAATGAAACAAGGTACATTTGTTTTTTATCTCCGACAAGAATACCCCACTAAAAAAGAGCCGTTTAATAATTGGATTGAGTCATATAAGGAAATATCTTTTAAAAACGATACTGTACACGGAAAAGTAATAGAAAGAATAGGGGGAAAACTTTATCATTTTGGAGAATATAATATGGGAGTAAAAGATGGGTTTTTTTATTATAGAGAAGAGGAAATAATTTTATATAAGGACGGAGAAATAGTTAAAGAAACTGAAATGAGGTAATGGGTACGGTAATTTCCCATCTGTCACTTTTATTATAAGTGTTCAAGGAAAATAAAGAGTTAAAAACAGAAAAACAAGGCTAAAGCAAAGCGATGAAAAATTATTCCGTCAAAAACAAAAATTATTGCGTCAATAAAATTAATTATTGCGTCAATAAATTCAATTATTGCGTCAATAATTTTGGGTTTGATATTCAAACTCTTGGATGTACTCAATTAGCCTCCTTATTTCCTTTTAATTTACCACAAAAATACTAAAAGGAACTACGGAATACATTAGCAAGCAGCAGGCAAAAAGCCTTTCCCTCTGCCTATGGAGATTTTACGTTAAAAACAAGCAAGACGGTTTAGTGAAATATCCACAGCGGCGGTTTTTTTGTTAATTTTTTCAGCTGGAGGAAAAAATTAAAGAAAGAAAACAAAACGATTTTCTCTTGTTCTTTTTGCTTGGTTAAAAACCTTTTTTTCGGCACGAAAAAATTTACTGTTTTACATTTTCTTTGAGGGCGTCGCTGATGAGCTTTTTAAGTTCCATCGTTCGTTTTTCAACAGCTTTTTGTTTTTCCGGACGGTACAGATTGGCGTATTTACAAGGCACTAATTTATATTTTAAGTTTTGAATATTTCCGCTGACGTCTAAGCCCAATCGTGTTGGCAAGGGGCTATCAGTTACGGAAATATGATAATCGAAGCTCATGTCTAAGTTATGACGTCCTGAAACTACGGCTTTGTATTTATCCATAACAATTAAGAAAGGATAAATGTCGATTTCATCTTTAAAAACCGTCATTTCAACCGAAATGCTATCGACTATATTCTCTGTCTTTTTGTTGAATACTAGTTGTTTTGCTATTTCAGAGAAGGTCTCACTATCCATTAATACCAGGTCTTGTCCTTCCAAAGCGGCGGAGGCACGCAGGGTAGACATTTTCAATTCGTAATTGGATTTCAGATTGGTTTGAGCCCCGAGATGAAATTCGGCTTTTCCGGCAAAGGATTTCAGCATAGGCACTAAGGTGTCAATCTCAGGAATCATTTTTAACAAGGAAGCAATATCGACATCTAACAAATGAAAATCAATGCCGGCGAACAAATGATTTTTACGTGGGGAACGGTATATGGCAGTTAATTGCATTTTTGCCGCTTCACAGGTAAACCCAATTTCTTCCAATATCATGACGCCATCTTTAACGGTTAAGCTTCCTTGTACGTTTTCGATAATGGTTTGTCCTACCGTTGCTTTTTTCACCCAGGTGTTTAACAATACATCAATGCCCAAAGGAACCATAAAGGGATTGTCTTCTTTGGAAACCACATCCACATCGGTGGCAGCAGCAGAATCAGATGTGCCAAATCCACTTACGATATCCATGATTTGATTAATGTTTGTATTGTCCGAAACAAAATCTAAGTTTGCTTTGAGTAAGTCTGTTTTTCGATAATACTTGTCAATGTTGGTGATAACGCCTGAGAGTTTGAAACTTGATTTATCCAGAATGACGTGGCTTTCGTTAATGACGAATTTTTCGGGTGTGAAATCAAAGATGATGGAAGGAATTTCAACAGGAACATTCAAGGAACTCATGTGTAAGATGCCGTTGCTTATGTTTGCGTTTAAATCGGGCGACCACTGCAAAAATAATTCTTTTTCTTGGTCATCGTAAATACCTTTTCCTTTTAGTTTGACAATATCTCCGGTAAAAGACATTGTATTGCCCATACGAGCAGCGATTTTTTTGTTGTTATAGGTGAAGCGGATTTCAGGATTGTTTTTATTCTTTTTAGAAGGTATCATCGTAAGGGAGCCCGACACTCCGCTAATGGCAGCATCTATTGTATCCATGTCGGCGTTAAGATTGCCGAAATCAAAATCGCAATGAGCTGATATAGGTTTTGTTGTATCCATAAAATCTGAAACTTGCGCCTTCAATTTAACTTCTTTCAATGTGGCATTGACTACATCAATCATTTCGATATCCATATCTTTGCTCAGAATTTCAATGTCGAATAGTTTATCGGGAATTTTATTGTTTGCTGTTTTGGCAGAAGAAATTTTCAAGATAGCATCGGGAGAGTTCACAAAAATACTATCGTTATATACTGCTTCCATGTCTATTAAACGAATGTCTCCATTAAGCTTTATTTTTTGTAAGTCAAGGTTTTGCATGTCGTTCATGGCAAAATCGGTATTCATATTTGCTTTTGCTTTACCTTTGATAATTAAATTCATATCTGAAGGTAATACCGGTTTTAACTCCACCAATTCCAAATTGCTGTTTACATTAACTTTAAATAGCATTTTATTAAACAGGTCTATGATACTTCCACTGATTTCCAACGTATTTTTCCCTGTTTGAGCTTTGAGAGAATGTATGTTTACCATACTCAAGGAATCTGTGTTTAAATCGAGATAGGCCAATACATCGGCGCTAATATTTTTAAAGGGGAGGGCAAATTTTTTATACGCAAATTGACCGTCAGCAAGAAATACATTGGCGGTAATAATAGGCATAAGGGAATCGTTATAGGTGCCTTTTGCATTTCCTTTGAGTTCGAGATTGCCGTTAGCAGTTATATCGTTGAGCATGCTTTTGTAGGTTTCGGGAATGATTTCTATTACTTCCGGAATTTCCCATGTGTTGGTATGAAAAGCCATATCAATGCCTATATCGTTCGATGATGCAGAAGGATGCACGGTTCCATTTAAAAATATTTTTATTTTATTAAGTGCTATTTCGGCATCGTTGAGGGTGACTTTTTGATGGTCTAAGTTAAAGGTAAACGGCAGGTCTATTTCTACGGGGAGAGCATTGGCATAGACAATGGTGTCCATTTTAAAAAATACTTCAGGCATTTCAAAACGGATAGAGCCATTGATGTCGGCACCCGATTTTTCCCCTTCAATCTTCGTCTCAAAACTTTGGAGTTTAGCAGCAAGAGGGGTTGAATCATTCAAATTAAAAACGATGTTTCCGCTTTCCATGGTGAGTTTTGCCCAAGCATCTTCTATGGTAAGTTCTCCTTTTATAAGAGCTGACATATCGTTGATAGAAGCAAACATGCCGGAGTTATGGTCGGTATAATCAGCATTTAAGTTTTTAATACTGATTTTATGAAGGTTAATTAAATCGAAAGGTAATTCAAAAGCAGTGTCTTCTTCGGTAGTATCTATTTCTACAATATTGAAATTGGTATTTCCTTTTGCATCCACAAACAGATGAGCCTCTACGTTACGAATATATACAGCAGTAACTTTAAGAGTATTATTAAATAATAACTCTTTTAAATTCAATGAAGCTTTGAAGTCTTCAACAAAAGCCAATGTATCGGAAGGAGCATCCGGCATCGGATTGATTAGAGCTAAATTTTTGATTTGCAAACCGACATGAGGAAAGGTGCTGAAAAAGGTTACATCTACTGTATCAAAATCGGTAGTACATAAAATAAATTTATCTACTTGATTTCTAACAATAGGTGTCAGTTTATCAGGGGTAACTATCACCCATAAGAGAATAAAAACAGCAATGATGAGTACGGTAATAAGCGAGGCAAGACTTATGCCGATGATTTTCAATGTCTTTTTCATTATTATATTAATGCTATTTGTTTCTAATCGACTCTTGTAAAGGAATAACTTTTCCCGTAATCGTCATGATAAGTTAAATTGGTAGTAGTAAGTGCGGTTACGGTATAATATTTTGGAACTTTTCCACCCATTTCCAGGATGTGAATTTGTATAAGATCGTCTTCTTCTAAGGTCCACGTAAAGGGAAGTGCTTCTTCTTCCGTAACATCATCGGAAGTATCCCATGTGATTCCGTCTCCGTTGGAATAATAGCGTTCATAAAGGGTTCCTTGTTGCCATTTCCCCGGTAGGAGTGTTTTGTCGAAATCTTTTTTAGTGTTAAATAAATCGCAAGATGATAAAGTGAATGTGATGAAACACAAACTCACAATCATTGCCGATAACTTTCTCATAATATATTGAATTTTATAGTATCTGTGAATTTAGTTTTTTTTATAATAAACACATGCAAATGTATAAAAATTATTGTTCGGATTTAAAAGATTTCTTCATACAAAAATAATTAAATAATTATTAATTCTCAAAAAAGTATCACAATATTTTGTACTTTTGTAGACTTAAATAAATAAATATACATTAAAAAATTATTCATTATGTCAAAAGATAATAAAGCAGAGAATGCTGAGAAATTAAAAGTTTTAAATTCAACATTAGAACGTTTAGAAAAGGTGTATGGCAAAGGTGCCATTATGAAATTAGGGGATAAACCTTCGGAAGAAATTGACGTTATCTCAAGTGGTTCCATAGGGTTAGATGTGGCTATGGGAGTAAATGGTTTTCCAAAAGGAAGAGTAATCGAAATTTTCGGTCCTGAATCTTCCGGTAAAACTACGTTGGCGTTGCATGCCATTGCAGAATCACAACGCAAAGGAGGAATCGCTGCTTTTATCGATGCAGAACATGCCTTCGATAGATTTTATGCGGGGAAATTGGGTGTTGATTTGCAAAACTTATTGATTTCACAACCCGACAACGGCGAACAAGCCCTGGAAATCACAGATAATTTAATCCGTTCCGGAGCTATCGATATTATCGTGATAGATTCTGTGGCAGCATTAACTCCTAAAAGTGAAATAGACGGTGAAATGGGGGACTCTAAAATGGGACTACAAGCCCGTTTGATGTCTCAAGCCCTGCGTAAGTTAACATCAACAATTAGTAAAACAAATTGTTGTTGTATTTTTATCAACCAATTGCGTGAAAAAATCGGAATAGTATTTGGTAATCCCGAAACAACAACCGGTGGCAATGCTTTGAAATTCTATGCTTCCGTTCGTTTGGATATCCGCCGGCAGGCACAAATCAAAGATGGAGAAAGTGCGGTGGGGAATCGCGTGAAGGTGAAAGTAATCAAAAATAAAGTGGCGCCTCCTTTCCGTACAGCAGAATTTGATATTATTTATGGAGAAGGAATATCAAAACCGGGCGAAATAGTGGATTTAGGAGTTGAATATAATATTATTAAGAAAAGCGGATCCTGGTTTTCCTATGGCGAAGTGAAGTTAGGTCAAGGTCGTGATACCGTTAAGCAAATGTTAATTGATAATCCGGAATTATCAGCTGAATTGGAGGGAAAAATAAAAGAAGTCGTCAAATAAAACATCCTAATGAAAAAGAACAGTATTCTTATTTTAGGAAGTATACTTTGTTTTATTTGTTTATTCGCTTGTAATAGCAATCAACAAACGGAAGAAGCCTATGTAAACATGCCTCCCGAATTAGCGAATATTTATAAAAAAATAAACAAAAATCCTTCAAATGCTGCTCTTTATGTCGAGCTTTCTGATTATTATGCTAAAACATCAACGCTTGACAGTGCCCTGAATACTATTTTGACAGCACTCCGCTTAGATTCTAATAATTCGAACTATTATTTGAAATTATCCGACATTTATTTTGCCATGCAAAACATAGATGCTTCGGAAGAGATTTTGGAAAAGGTAATCGCTATCGATCGTACGAATAAAGAAGCCTATTTAAAATTAGCAGAATTACATTTTCTACATAAACGGTATAAAGAAGCCCGTAAATGGTTGGACGATGTTCTATTAGTCGACAATTATAATCCTAAAGCTTATTTTATCCGGGCATGGGTATATAAAGAAGAAGGAGATACGAATGCTGCTATACGCTCGTATTTGGCTGCCGTGGAACAAGACCCGAATTATTTCGAAGCCTACGAAGACTTAGGGGTTTTGTATCACCATAAAAAAGACCCTTTAGCCATCAGTTACTATAAAAATGCATTGAATATTAAGCCCGATAATATTCAAGTTTTGTATAATTTAGCGATGTTTTATCAAGAAACGGGAGATTTTGAAAAAGCGCTTCAACAGTATAAAATGATTTTACAAGTGAATCCAACGTATACTTATGCCCTGCATAATATCGGATGGATTTATATGTATGAACAGCAAAAGTATGATGAAGCCATCGCTTTTTTTACCAAAGCGATTGAATTGGATACCACATATATTGAAGCTGTTTACGATCGAGGTTGTGCATTTGAATCTTTAAAAAAATATAACAATGCCCGTCAAGATTATGCGTATGTATTAAAATTGAACGATACCTATGAGTTGGCAATCCAAGGATTGAATCGTTTGGATAAGCTTCAAAATAAATAATAATTGTTTTATGAGTACAAAAACCGGTGTACGCTTGAATGTAAGAAATGTATCTTTAATTTTAGGCTTTGGTGTCATTGGCTTTTTAGCGTGGTATTTTTCAGAGATTACCATTTATCTTATTTTATCAATGATACTGGCTTTGATAAGCTCCCCGTTGAAGAAATTGGTTTCCAAAATTAAAGTCAGGGGGTACGGATTCTCTAATACAATTGCTACTGTCTTGGCTTTGTGTGGTGTTGTTTGCATCATGGGAGTTCTTTTATATCTTGTTATCCCACCGGTAGCTCAGCAAATTAATTCTATATCAGCCATCGATGAAGTGCAATTCACACGTGCTATCGATCAACCGCTGCAGAATATGGATGTGTTGCTGAAAAATTATAATATCATTAATGAAGATGAGCATGTGAAAGATATTATTATCAACACAACAACCGATTATGTTAAAAAAATAAACCTTTCTTCCCTTTTTGGAGGTGTTTTGCAAGGATTGGGTTCTTTATTTTTAGCTGTTTTTTCCATTCTCTTCATTGCTTTTTTCATGTTATTGGATTTTAGAAAAGTACAGAATACCATTGTACGCATGGCTCCCGATCAGTTTCAGCATGAAATTACAAATATCTTCTTGAACTCTAAACGATTGCTGTCGAATTATTTTGTTGGTCTGTTTTTAGAAATCATTATCATGAGTATGTTGGAGTTTCTCATCCTTAGTCTTTTAGGAGTGCCTAATGCCTTATTGATAAGTGTGATTAGCGGCTTGATGATTATTATTCCCTACATAGGTTCGATTATATCGTTTGTATTGGGTGTTTTTATTGCCATGACAAGCGTTTATTTGATGATGCCTGATGCCAATATAGTGCATGTATTATTGAAGGTCATGCTTACTTCCTTAGGCTGCCGATTGTTGGATAATTTCTTTTTACAACCTTTCATTGCTTCTAAATCCGTAAAAGCTCATCCCTTGGAAATCTTTTTAATTGTTCTTTTAGCCGGCATGATAGCCGGAGTGCCGGGTATGATGCTTGGCATTCCTGCCTATACCTTTGTGCGGGTGTTTGCCAAAGAATTCTTCGGCAATAATAATTTTATAAGAACGCTAACGGAAAAAATGGATATCAAGAAGGAGTAAATCAATCATCGTCTTCCGGATCCTGCGACAATCGTGTTATGCTGGTATCTTTGGTGTACTTGGCATTGATGATGGCTTCAGTAATATTAATGATAAAATCACCTATTTTTTCAAGTAAGGCATAAATTCCGCTATAAATAATACCTGTTTCATAAGGGTATACCCTGTTTTTTAAGTTTTCTAAATGCTCAGTACGTAACATATTTCGGTAGTTGTTGATTTGTTCTTCGGCTTCAAGGGCTCTGTTTATTTCTACATTCCGATAATTATCATTCAAATTTTCATTCATTATTTGTAAGGCATTGCGAACTAATTCATAGAGTTTATTCAGGTTTTCCCTCATTTCGGGCGTAAACCAAATTTTTTGTTCATTTTTATCGTCTATCATTTTTGCCAATTGAAAATTTTGATCGGCTATGCTTTCAAGATTGTCAATAATGCGTAACATGCCCCTGACTCTAAGTGTTGTTTCGGAAGTAATACTGTCGGATGATAAGCTGGTTAGATAATTGGCTATTTCGATTTCCATCTTGTCAGAGATAGATTCATAATGCTCAATGCGTTCCAAAAGAGTTGCATATTTCTTGGCATCTTTTAAATCCATGAGTTGTGGAATAAATTCGTACATGCGGGTAACCCTTCGTGCATAGACCTGGATTTCTTTTTTAGCCGAATCGATTGCCAACTCTCCCAAGCCGACAAATCCTGAACTAATATATTCTAACTTAAATATTTCATCTTCATCTATTGGCTTACGTTTTACCATGTACTCTGATAGTTTTTCAATTTTGGGTACAAACCAGATAAGTAAAGCGGTATTTGTTAAATTAAAAAATGAATGGAAAAAAGACAGAGCAAAAGGAATGGCAGATGCTTCCAGAAAAGGAGAATGCCCTTCGATTAGCAATGTGAATTTATCTACAAATGGGACGATCAAACGAAAGGCAATTAATACCCAAATTACGCCTATAATATTAAAAATTAAATGAGAACGAGCTGCCTTTTTGGCTTGTATATTTCCTATTGCTGCGGCAATGTTGGCAGTAAAAGTGGTGCCTATGTTTTCTCCCATTACCAATGCTAATGCCATCTCAAAGGGTATGGCTCCTGCACTACACAAGATGAGTGTTATAGCCATCATCGCAGAAGAGGACTGTAAAATAATAGTAATTATTGCACCAATCAACACACAGAGTAGGATGGTAGCATAAGAAATGGAACTATCAGAAACAAAACTTGTCATGAATTGTATAAAGGCAGAATTGTTTGCGAGGTCAAGAGTTGCAACCGAATCCTTTAAAAAAGATAAGCCTAAAAATAACAAACCAAATCCCATGAAACATTCTCCCATAGGCTTTAATCGTTTATTTTTAATAAGCATAAATATAAATCCCAGTCCGATTATGGGAATAGATAACGATGAAATGTCGTATTTGATTCCAAATAAGGTGATAATCCAAGCGGTTATTGTGGTGCCTATATTGGAGCCCATAATAACTCCAATTGCATTTCTTAAATTTAATACTCCGGCATTCACAAAACTAACAACCATTACAGTTGTTGCGGAGGATGATTGTATGATGGTGGTAACAATGGTTCCGGTAAATGCGGCTTTAAATCGATTTGAGGTGAAAGAAGCTAAAATAGTGCGTAATTTATTCCCCGATAACTTCTGCAAAGCTTCACTCATGAACTTCATCCCAAAAAGGAAAAGAGCTAAAGAGCCTATAATCACTGTTATTAACGATATAATTCCAAAAATACCCATCTGATTTTATGCCGGTTTTTATTTTACAAAGAAACAACATTAAGTTTTATAAACCTAAATAATAGTGAAAATGTAACATGAATGTAATATATATGTAATAACTAAATGATGTGAAATACTTCGTTAAATAGTATTATGTTTGTAATTGTAAGAAATTAAAGATGTTATTAAATTCATGTTTTAAGTATTAGAGAAGTATTTGAACGTATAAAGTTGTGATATTTTTCAATAATTGGAAACAAAATTTATAGCTTCGTGATTGAATATTTTTATGTACATTTGCAAAAAAAATCGTTTTTTTATCTTACACGCCATTTTTTTTACGTATTTGAATGTTAATCATATAAAAATGAAAAGATCAAAAGGTAGTTTTCAAATAATAGCTGTCATATTAACGCTTATCGTTGTGATAATTATTGTCTTTTTTTTAATAAAAGCCTATCATTATTTCCAAAAAGATGATATTGCAGCCTATGATATCTTTATTCCGGAAACCGCTATGGTTTTAAAATGTGATAATTTGCATTCTGTTAAAGAATTGTATGCTTCAGAGGCTCCCTATGTGTCTTTTCTTCTGTCTTCGGATATTCAACAACAACTGCACAAATTTATCGGATATATGGAGACACTTCCTTTTATGCATACCATCATAAAATCTTGTCCGGCATATGTATCTGTTTGCAATAAAGAAAATAAACTGTTTTATGTGTATGTTATCGAAACAACCAAAAAGTACGATAAAGAAATATCTACTTTTTTATCTGTATTGAAAAAATCACATAAAGCAGAATCTTTTTCATACAAAAAATGGGAAGTTTTTAGACTAACGTTGCCATCAAAAGCCATTTATTATTGTTATACGCAGGGATTGTTAATCGGCAGTTTTGATGAGAGGACAATGTATGCATCCTTGAATCAAATTGAACATTCCGATAAAACTTTTTCTAAAAAATTGAAGGAAGTTGTACAGACAGTGAATGAGAATACTTCTTTTTGTCTGATGATTCAACACGCTGTTCTACATTCTTTTTTATCGAAAACAAATACTACATTGATAGATGCTAATATGTTGAATTATATATCTTTGTGTTCATGGTCAGCACTCGATGTTTCATTTAAAAACAGTAAAATTATTTTATCCGGTTATTCATTATTGGATAGCTCAAAAAAAGAATATGCATTTTATACAAATAAACAAGCTGCTTTTCATTACAAAGATATGCTCCCGCAGGATATACGTTCAGTACTTGTTTTAAACGGGGGCTCTTATTCCGATTTTAGTAGTTTGTATCATGTAGCGCTCGGCTCACAGGAAGATTTTTTTGCGATGTTGCAACCCAATAGTATGCTTAGCTTTCAACTCAATAACAAAGCCGGGGCGGAATTTATTCTTGTTCAATCGGATGATATAGACGAGGCGAAATTTCATTTGTTTAATTGTTTAAACAGCTCCTATGAAAACAATAGTTATATTCTCGATACTTTATATAGGGAAGCGTATATGATAGGGAATATTGATATCCCAAACTTTTTTCTCTCTAAATTACAACTGGCTCCCGCTATAAAACGATTGAAAGCCTATACTTCTATGGATGATTGTATCCTTTTTTCTGATTCGGATACTAATTTAATACACTATATTTCTTTATTGAAAGAAGAAGCGATGATAAAAAATGACTCTTCTTTTATGATATTAGATGCTTATTTTCCGAAGCAAACGAATTTTATGTATTATAAAACAATAAAACCTTTGTTTGGACCTGCCGATGCATTTACATATTTACAATCCACTTTACGTGCTTATCGAATGCAAAGTGCATATTATGATGATAATAAAATGTATTTTACCTTGGTGTTAGATCCTAAATAAAAAGGGTATTTTATTGGAAAGTAACATTGAAAACGTTTCCGGTTTTTGCATCTATCTCAAAAGAAGATATATTGGAGGGCAAGGCATCAATAATGCCGAATTGGTTTATGGGTAAGGTGCCGATTTGTTTTAGTAAAGTGTTGTTTACCATAAAATAGGCTTGGTAATATTCGGGGATACGATAATAAAAACTTGTTTGGATGGGTTTCTTATTATGCTTGTTTATCTTCTGGAGGAAGCTTGTCATTTGAGTAGTGTAATGGGTGTTGATTAAAGCCAAAGAGTATGTATCTCCATCTATTTGTGTGTCTTTTTGAAATCCTTGCGTGGGTGTAAAAGTAAAGAGCGGAATGCTAATACTATCTGCTTTTTCGGGAAGCTCGACATAAAAAACATAGTCTATTTCTTCCGTAGTTGTAAATCCTGAAAACAAAGATAAGTACACTTGTTCTTTCTCTTTCAGGGAGCGTATCATAAACTCTAAATTGCTATAATCTAATTCTTGTTCTCCGGTTAACAAAATCCATTGTGCTTCGCGTATTTTTTTTATTTCTTCAAGCGCTTCATTTGCCTTTTCTTCGGTTGTTTTTACCACTATTTGTTTATGAATTTTCGGTATGCTGACGTAAGCCGAATCCAATAAGGTGTGTTCGTAGGTAGTGTCTATTTTTTCATACATGGAGTAATTGTCATACATCTCAAATTGAGCTTTTTCTTCTTTGTTTTGAGCATGGAACTTAATTTGAAGGGGTGAACGTGTTTCCATGTTTTGATGTGATTTGCTGTTGAATACTAAAGCGTTTTGGATGCATTGATAGCTGTTCGGATTTTTTATCTTTTGCGGATAACTGACAAAATATATTTCCGATACATCGGGTTGATATCCCAGGGAAATATTTATGGTTTTAAGGGCGTATATTGCGTTGTTTTCTTGAATGGCATTTAATCCCAATAATTTCTCGGCGTAATCCGAAAAAGGGCCTTTGTATCTGTTAGTCTTAGTAATGGTAACTTCAACGATGATATTGTTTTTAGGTAAAGTGTAAAAGAATCCTTTTGAATCGGGATAACTTGCTAACGTATCGTTTACTTTACTAATCATGTGTTGAGAAAAAACCTGTGTGCTAAAAACTAACAAGAAAACAAGAGTGAGTTTATTTTTCATAAACGATAGGGACTTAATTATCTATTATTGATTGTAATAATAATCTTTCAAGGAGTTCATCAGCTTTTTCCGTGTAAAGAAAATTCTACTTTTGACAGTCCCGATGGAAATGTCCATATGATCGGAAATTTCTTTGTATTTATAGCCGTCAATAAACATTTCAAAAGGCAAACGTTGATTTTCTTCAATTTTACCTATGTTTTGTGTGATTTCTTTCACGGATATTTTCATGTCTGCATTATCGGAACGATTCGAAACCGTGTTTTGAAAATAGGATACATCGTCCGTTTGATTGATGAAGGTATTGGTTTTGACCTTTCTGCGATAATTGTTGATAAAAGTATTTCGCATAATGGTATATAACCAAGCTTTTAAGTTTGTATTGTTTTCAAACTTGTCTTGATAGAGAAGTGCTTTTAAAAAGGTATCTTGCAATAAATCGTTTGCGTCTTCTTCGTTGGAAGTTAAGGAATAAGCAAAATTCCTTAAGGGACTTCTCATTGCTATAATCTCGTCTCCAAATCTGTTGTCGTTCATAATCCTTTACTCAAAATGTGAAATTATTTTTTAAAGTATCACTCAAGCATACAAAAAGCTTTCCATTTTTTTGTTTTTGACTCGTAATTTAAAAAATATTTCTAACGAATAGTATTTATTAAGAATTTGTCTATATATGTTCCTTTACAAACGTATGAATACAAAAAATATTATAACTGTCAATTTACAAATAAATATTCTTTTACAAATCAGATTGAGATTAAAAATAATCATTATTGTCTGATATAAATTCCTATATTGTTACAGATTCTGAGCGTAACGAAGTGAAGTAAAGAATCAGTTGATTTTTATCGGACAATGGTGAAGAATCAAAAAGAATAGAATTAGCAAACAGCAAACTATTTTAGATTAGGTATAAAAAAAAGAGGGCATGAAACACACCCTCTTTAATTATGTATTGAAAACTAAAAATTAGTAAGCAACACCTTGGGCAATCATAGCTTCGGCCACTTTAATAAAGCCTGCTATGTTAGCACCTTTAACGTAATTGATGTAACCGTTCTTTTCTTTTCCGTATTTCACACAGT
>JAQVNO010000147.1 GCA_028703095.1 Bacteroidales bacterium | reverse complement strand
AAAGAAAAACAAAATAGACCAAGTTTTAATAATATGGTAGAAACTATTTTGGTTGAGTATTTTGAAGAGCGTGGGCAAAAAATAAAAACTGTTACCGAAAATGTTGATACAAAGCACTAACGTAGCAATTTAAAAATAAAATATATGAACTCAAAAATTATCGCTTTTGCAATAGAAGCGCACCAGAACACAAACCATTTATACGATGGAAAACCTTATTCGGTTCATTTGGCTTTAGTTGTAGCCTATGCACAAAAGTATATAGACAAAGTACCAGAACATTACCAAGAAAATGTAATAAACGCTTGTTGGTTGCACGACACTATTGAAGATACTCGAAACACTTATAACGATATTAAAACTATTTCAAATGAAACTGTTGCAAATATTGTTTATGCAGTTACAAATGAAAAGGGCAAAAACAGAAAAGAACGAGCAAACGACAAATATTATCAAGGGATTATTTTAGAACCATTTGCACGATTTGTAAAACTGTGTGATAGATTAGCAAATGTGAAATACTCCGTTGATACAAACTCTCGAATGAAAGAAGTTTATCGAAAAGAAAATGAACATTTTATTAAATCGCTTTTTGATACCGATACTTTCAATTATGAAGATATGCTTTCAGAGTTACACGGTCTTTTAGCTATTGTATAACGTTTAGCGTATGAGTAGTGGAGAAGCGTCAGGATGATTAATTTTAAAAAACAAAACACATAATCATGGATCAAGAATTAAACAACAAAATCGACAGTCTCATTTCAAAGTTTGAAAATGGACAGGAACGTTACCAAAAGTCTGCAATGTTTGTTTTGGAAGTAGGAACAGATAATACAGAGGACTATTACCCTTACTGTGTAATGAATTATTTTTAACGACTTAAAAACGAGAATATGAATAAAGAAGAAATACAAAAAGCAAGGAACATTATAGAAGAACTTTTCCATGATGAAAAGGCAATAACTCAATGGCAGTATGAATTGCTTGAAATGGTTGTAAATGTGGCACAAATCAAAGTTAAAAATAATTGCGATTTAGCCCATGTTAGCGGTAGTTTTAATCACGAAACTATCTCTAAGATACGAAACAGCCAAAGTGATGCAGAAGCCCGTAGAATAATTGCAACCCATATTAAAAATTACCACTAACGGTTTGCGTATATGAGAAGTGGCACTTGTAGAATGTTGAAATTAAGCACTAATGTTTTTGTGCCATTTCTTATATACGCTGTTATAAGCAGCCTTTTTATTCACTTAAATTAAAAACAAAATGAGAAATTTTAAAACAAAAATTGAAGGATACGAAGAAGAATTTGACTTTGAATGTTACGAAAACACAGAACCAATAAAAATTGGCGATAAATACATTTTCTTTTTTGGTGGTATTGCAGACGTTCAAGTTTGTGATTCCGAAGCTGTAAAAGCAGAAATAAATAAAAACGATAGAGTTAAAGACTATACCAAAATAGATTTGGTCACTGGATTTTGGCGAAATTGTTTTAAAATTAAGTCAACCAATTTTGACCTTAGCACGGTTTCATAAGAGTTACAATTATCTATGGTGGTAAAGGGCAATCAGACGAAGAAACTGAAATTACACACAATGGGTCTATGGTTCGGAGTTTTCTTTAATGTTTGCTAACGGATAGCAATATGAAAAGTACGGAAATTATCCACGAAATTTGATACGAGAACAAAAATAATAATGCCTTGGGCGGCTTTGTAAAACCCTTAATAATATGAAATTACAATTAGATACAACAAGCAAACTTATTAAGGTTGAAGAAACAGTAAACCTTGGTGAATTTACAGAAGCACTTGAGAGGTTGTTACCTGATGGCAAGTGGAAGGAATTTAAACTTGAAACACAAACAATTATTAATTGGAGTAATCCGATTGTAATTGAGCCATACAGACCTTATACACCACCTTGGTGGCAACAACCTTGGATTACTTATGACACAAACAGAACACAAACTGATTACAGTTTAAATTCTGGCGTTTATAATGTTGAAATGTAATTGAGTGGTGGGGAATTATTATTTTCCCCAATTACGCACGAATGCTGAAACGAGATACACTCGTAGTATTTTTTATATTGCGTGTTGTAGCATCGTTTTAATGTGCTACAACGGAATGGGTATAAAAAATCGGGCGTACCCACTAACCTAAATTCAGAGCGCAAACGCTGCCTACGCCTGTTTTTTATACATTGTTGGCAGCAGTTTATTTTAATAAGATGGATGAATTTAGATATAATAGATACGGGCAAGTTCAAACAGGATTTGATAACTCAATAGACCATTCAATGTTTGGTCATTGGCGAAATCCTGAATACCAAGAATTATGTCAGGAAGCCGAAATGATTGAGCGTGAAAAGCAAGAAATGAACGAGCAACCGAAAGACAACAAAAGTACAGATGATGTTGATTGGCTTCCTTTTTAATTGCTGCCAACGGTTGGCGGTATGGTTATGTAATTTTACGGATTTGGAACACTAATTTTAATAATATGAAAAACACAGATTTAAGAACGGAATTTACAAAAGAAACAAAAACAAGATTTAACACAGAATGGCTTGCCTACAACGATTATGTTGATTGGTTGGAACAGAGGTTAGTAAAATTATTAACCATACCGCCTGTTATAAACTGCCCTAATTGTGGCAGTAACAACACAACAAACAGCGGAATTAAGCCCTATAAACATTACTGTCGTGAATGCACAGAACATTGGAGTTAGGGTTGTTTATAACGGATGAGTGTAAAAAATCGTTTTAATGTTTTTTACACTTTGTTATAGTTTAGTTTTAAATTTTTTAACCACAAAACTTAATTAGAATGAAGATAAAATTTGTGAATGAAATACCGCAATGGATTATAAGTAGTGATGTGGCAGCATACCACCCTCACACTAAAACAATTTGGATACGAAATAATTTAGGTTGGAGAACTATACCAACATTGCTGCACGAATTAACGCACTGGTTTATTCACAAATTTTTAGGAAATAATGAAAAATTACACAATAAACTCGATAGAAAAATTTAAAATTAACTATAACGAGTCGCTACCCGCAATCTTTCGCATATTACACCAAAAACAGAAATAGATGCACTACTATCTTAAGACAAAATTAGGCTATATCACCAGCCATAAATGGTAGGTAACGTTGAGTATATGAGACGTTGTAACACGAAACTAATTAAACAACAAGGCATTATGGATAATAAGAAAAAACAGCAAAAAGAAACAGAAGACAATGGCTTATATAGATTATCAGGGTGCGTTTTTTGTCACGGAACTGGAATGGCGAAATTTGTTGATATGAGCAAAGTGCCAGATTACACAAGTATGGTAATGGGTGACGAAACCTGGAAGAAATATGAAGAGTTGGGTAATTGTCCCGAAGGGTGTGAGGTACTTAATTAAATGCACCCTAACGTCTAGTATAAAAAACGTGGAGCAAAGCGGAATGTATTTTTATACATTGTTAGCTGGCGAAGAGAACTGTAAAATTAAAACTTATGAGCGAATTTAAGATTGTAAAAGGAAAGGCTTTGTTTGACAAAAGACCAAAGCGATATATGAAAAAAACTACTGAAGATGTAGTAACATACCATAAGGTAAAAGAAATTACTAAAACTTGGCAAACAAAATACGGAGCATATAACACCATTAAACAGAAAGGCGGAAGTGCAACCTTTTATAACGTTGGACAAGAGGTAAAAATTGACGTAATAGAAGAATATAACTTTGAAATTAAACCTACCACAGTTGCACTTGGTTATAAGTTTTAATTTTATTGCAGCTAACGTTGAATGTATGTGTAGTACATACTTGCGCTCTCCATTACTTCAATTTCAAAATCAGAACTATTAGCAATAGACTGAAATATTTGTTTAATATCATCATTTAACTGACCAACTAAGATACTTCTACGATACTTAGTAACTAAAATGAGATGACATTTTAAGTAGTGTTTTGAACGATTTGTTGAGATGTACTGTGATTTTTTAGACATAATGAAGCAAATTATTTTGTGAATGTTTACACCTAAAGACGAAACATTTACAAAATAATTTGCGTTTTTGTAAAAAATATTATACTTTTACAAAAGTTATAGACTGTATAATAAAATATGAAAGTGATTCACAAGACATATCGGTTTAGGATTTTTCCTAATAAAGAACAAGAAGTGTTACTAAATAAACACTTTGGTTGTTCCCGTTTCGTCTATAATTACTTTTTGAATGAACGCAAAGAACAATATCAGAAAGATAAAAAATCGGATAACTATTATGCACAAGCAATTGAAACATAATAAAATTGCTTATATTTGTTAGGCTTTCGTGCTTTTTATTATGTATTTATAAACTTAAAAATATTAATTATGGATTTAGGTAAAGAAGTTGAAATGTTAGATGCTTCAAAAGAAGATTTTAAAGAACAATTTGAATTTGCTATATGGAGTACTGGTGGA
>JAQVNO010000146.1 GCA_028703095.1 Bacteroidales bacterium | reverse complement strand
CATACTATTCTACCTGAACGTACAATATTCAGGTAGAATATTTTTCTAAAGAATTATTATTTAAATCTCAGTTTCATTGCCGATAAAATTGTATCCGGTTTAAAATGAAAGACACTTGTCATTTCACCGGCCATACAATACCCGCAAAGTTGACAAATATTCAAACTTTCCAAAGGACAAGTGTCATGCCTTGATCCATCAGGAAGTATAAAATTTGATATCCAACAATATCTTTTAAAATTATTGGTTTTCATGTATTTCAATCCCGAAATCGAATTCATAATCGGATATCCTTTTCTCTTCATGTAAATAATATCATCAATTGTTTTATTGCGTTTATTCCAATCTAAAAAAAGTGCATCATCATTCAATGAAGAAGGAGTATAAAAATTTAATGAAATGGATTTTAAGGCTTTATTATCTTTTGCAAACTCAATGGTTTCTTTAACTGAAAGATAATTTTTACTATTAATAACCATATTTACACTTAAGTCTTTATGTTTACTTTCACGGATATGTTTGCATAAACGATCAAAAACTCCATTTCCGCGAATTTCATCATGATAGTTTCCCAATCCGTCCAAACTCACCCAAATAGAATCGGCTTTACAATCGTTAATGGGAAATTGTCCGTTTGTAGTTACTGTTGTCGAAAAAAAGCCTATTTCTTTCGCTAATACTATTAAATCGTTGATTCTTTTTTCTCCATCTTTCCACATCAAAGGTTCACCTCCTTCAAAATCGACAAATCGAGATCCCAAACGATATGAATATAATAATTCTTCTTTTACTTGATTGTATGTTTTACGGTGCGGATTTTCCTGTTTATAGACAGAACAATGCTTACACTTAAGATTACATTCATCAGAAATAAACAAAACCGTTTGTAAGGGTCGTTTTCTCCCAAACAAACGAGCACGTAAAAACCAAACAATCAGATAAAAAAGTTTTTTCATACAATAAATTTTTATTTTTGCAAAAATATTAAATATTTAGACATAAGCTTTCCTTATGTTAGCGGAATATTTTATACCTTTGCACTTATAAAATCACAAATTCATGACATTTAAAGATCTTATTCAAAAACGTCAAAGTACACGGAAATATAAATCTACGGAAATTGAAAAAGAAAAAATAAACCTCTGTTTAGAAGCAGGAAGGTTCGCTCCATCGGCATGCAATGCTCAAGCATGGAAGTTTATCGTAATAGATGACCCGAGCTTAAAAACAAAAGTAGCTGAAACATCTGCTAGTTTGGGTATGAATAAATTTGCAACACAAGCCCCTGTGATCATTATTATTGTAATGGAAAATGGAAATGCAAGTGCTACTATAGGAGGCAAACTTAAAAACAAAGATTATCGATGGATAGACATCGGTATTGCCGTCGAACATATTTGTTTACAGGCTACTGAAATAGGATTGGGAACATGTATTATTGGTTGGTTTAATGAAAAGAAAATTAAAAAATTAGTACACATTCCTCGTTCCAAACGCATTCCTTTAATCCTTACCCTTGGTTATCCCGATGACGAAATACGAACAAAAATCAGAAAACCATTGGATGCGATATCTTCATATAATAGTTATACTGAATAAACAATCCATGATATTTAACGTTAATCCATGTAATACATTAACAGATGAAATTTTTTAACAAAAAATATATTCCGCTTTTTTCGAGTTCCCTATTATGTTTTGCCCTTTTCTTTTCTTTTACCCAATGCCATTTCGGCAATCCGAGTGAAGTAAACGAAAACGACTCTATCACAGATCCTATTGAAACATATTCGCTTTTAAAAACAGACTCGATGCATGGTATTACCATTATCAGTTTAACGGAAAATAATCCATTGACTGTCAGAGAAAATATTCTTCAATACGAAATACCTGAAACTACTTTTGAAAGTAAAAGAACAAAACTTTATTCGCTATTAGATGCTTTACAAGTATTATATACTTTTTCGGAACCTAATATCTTTAATATTGTTGATTCGATGAATTATTTAGCTGCCTATTATTTAAACAATTTACTTGAAGATACAAAAAGCCTTTATTTACTTATCAAACATCCTATGTTATCAATTACAACATCTCCCGATAAAAAATTGCGTGTCTTTTCTTGGGATGAAAATGCGGGTATGACTTTCAAAACGCATTTAAATGTTTTTCAATTTCAAACAAATGAAGGACAATTAAAATCCTGCTTAAACGAATCCATGGAATCGGAAAATGATTTCAATTTCATTCATGCTCAAATCAAAAATTTTTATAAATTGCCCTCATCAAACTCTAATTCTTTATATTTAACTTTATTTCAAGGACTTAGTTGTAGAACTTGTTATTTTAAAGGAGTAACAGCCATTGAAATTATTAATGATAGTTTAAATTTTCATTATCCGCTTTTTCATGATAGTTTATCCTATTTGATATTCAATTACACTGCTGAAGATAAATTCACCCTATCTTTTAATCCTAAATCAACACGTTTATATTATACGTGGATTCAAGTGAATGAAAATAATAATGACACTATTTCAGAGCGTTTTATTTTCTCAAATAATTTTTTATACAAACAAGACGATTAAACCATGGACGATTACAAAAAATTATTTTCTTTGCTTCGTCCTTATTCACTAAAATTAGCTGTTGCTGTATTTTTTAACATCTTATACGTTATTTTTTCCATTGTTTCTATCTCTCTATTGGCGCCTTTTCTTTCTTTACTATTTAATCAAATTCCGTTAACTTTGCAGGAACCTCCCTTAATGTTTACGTCAGCTGCTTTGATGCAATACGCACAATATCTTTTAAGTCAGATTATTATTTCAAAGGGATTGTTTTCTGCACTCTCCATCTTAATTCTTAGTGTTTTTATTTTCTTTTTATTAAAAAATGTTTTTTATTATTTTTCCATGTGGGTTATTATTCCGGTACGAAATAATTTAATCCGAGATTTACGTAATAAAGCCTATCCCCATATACTTATACTTCCTTTGTCTTTTTATTCGGAAAACCGCAAAGGTGATATTCTTACGAGAGTCATTAATGACGTTCAAGATGTTGATTTTTTTATACTTCGTTCATTACAGCAAGTCTTTCGTGAACCAATTAGCATATTGTTTTTCTTAGGCACTTTATTTTTTATTAATTTTGAATTTACTTTTTTAGTTTTATTTGCAATTCCTATTGCAGGTTTCGCAATCAGCCGTTTACAACGAAAACTCAAACAAAAATCTCTCAAAGCAAAAGAAAAACAAAGCGAAATGCTTTCTATAACAGAGGAAAGCATCTACGGATTACGTATTATTAAAGCTTTCAATGCTATACATAGCATGGTGAAACGATTCACCGCACTTAATACTTCTTACAGTAAATTACTCATAAAAATTAACCGTCGCAGGGATCTTTCTTCGCCAATGAGTGAATTTTTAGGTAGTTGTATCGTTATTTTTATCTTGCTTTTTGGTGGACGCATGGTATTGGATAATAATAATAGTTTTTCGGCCGAAATGTTTATTACGTATATAGTACTCTTCACTCAAATTATCAATCCGGCGAAAACAATTTCGGAAGCTACTGCCAATTTCAAAAAAGGCTTTGCCTCTTTGCATCGTATCGAAACCTTGATTCAATCAGAAGAAAAAATCATAGAACTACCGAATGCACAATCAATTTCTACTTTTACTACCGATATCACTTTTGAGAATGTTCATTTTGCCTATGAAGATAAAACCATACTCAACAACATTAATTTGGTTATTCCCAAAGGAAAAACTATTGCGATTTGTGGAAGTTCAGGCGCAGGAAAATCTACACTTGTCGACCTTCTTCCCCGTTTTTATGATGTCAACAAAGGAGAAATTCTCATTGACGGTACAGATATCCGTCAACTTAAAATTGACGAACTTCGCAGCTTATTCGGGATTGTTTCTCAAGAAAGTATACTATTTAATGATACCATCTTCAACAACATCGCCTTCGGACTGAAAGAGGCAAAACTCGAACAAGTAGTTGAAGCCACAAAAATTGCAAACATTTACTCCTTTATTACCGAATTGGAAAACAGCTTTGATGCCATAGTGGGTGATAGGGGAATTAAACTTTCCGGCGGACAAAAACAACGCATCAGCATTGCCCGTGCCATCTTGAAAAATCCACCCATACTAATTTTAGACGAAGCTACTTCCGCCCTTGATTCCGAATCGGAAACATTGGTACAAAACGCTTTAAGCAATCTTATGAAAAATCGAACCTCCATCGTTATCGCCCATCGCTTATCAACCATTATTGCTGCTGACGAGATTCTGGTTCTCGAACATGGAGAAATTGTTGAAAAAGGCACCCATCAAACACTTATTGAGAAAAACGGTATTTATGCCAATTTAATTCATCTGCAAGAATTTAAAGATTAAGTATATCTTGTCTTCGTTTCCGTAACAGCCAAAATAATGTGAGCCACGAATATCAAAATGTTTTTATAATTCGTATATCTTC
>JAQVNO010000037.1 GCA_028703095.1 Bacteroidales bacterium | reverse complement strand
ATCAGCCATATAAAAGGGTTTAAGTCCGTATCAAAAAGCCATACAAAACTAATAAAAAATATAGCTTATAGGTAGTAAAAACTAAAATAATACGTTTATAAACGATTAAAAAACGACTAAACTAAGTGTAAACTACGTATAAACAAAGTTTAAATAGGTATGTTGATACAGACTTGACTGCTGGTTGATAGGGCGTAAACCAATAGGAATATTTTGACTCTTAACAGTCGTAAATGGTATGAGGGTGGTATGACACCATCTTAAACTGATTATATGACTTTTGAGGACAGGGGGCAGGAGCTTCTTGGCAAACGAATTGAAAGGATGACTAAAAGGTGGTTTTGAGAAAATTAACCATTATTGTCCGGTATAAATCAAATAAAAACGCTCAATCGCTTGGAATAATTCCGTCCCTGACGGCACCTTAAATTATTAATCCTGTTTTCTACCCATATTTGGTGCCTAAGGGCACCGGGCAGTTCGATCAAAGATGATTTGTTGAACATTCGGTTAAACCAAAACCTGAGCCTGTGATCCCGTAAGGATCGCATATGGGTAGAAAAACATTCCAAAACAGGCCATTCCGTCCCGTAGTGGACGGCATTATCATTTTACCGGACAACATTGATTTAAAATTACGTTCAAATCCAGAAGGTCGTTTTGCAATAATTGAATAGTTTTTTCTAAATTTACACTTTTGTTAGACATCCAAGCTTATACAGCTGTTTATCAATGAATAAAGCGGTCATAGTTTAAGGGAAGGATGGGACTGACAAGGCGGGCGCATGTTTGGCGGGAAGTGTTATACTTTTTTCTAAGATGATTTTTCGCTTTTAAAACAATTTGTTAATTTAGCTGGGTTAAAACAATCTAAATCTTGAAACCAAAACCAACCATACAACTGCAACAATACACGCATGAAGGCTCGGCTGTGATTCAGCTACATTTTAAGTACAATTTCAAGCTGAAAGAACAGGTAAAGCGTTTGCCTGGAGCACAATGGAGTGTAGCCATGCAGTGTTGGTTTATTCCGGAGCTTGAATTTGAGCTGGCAAGTGTTTTAGAAGCCCTTGAACCGGTAGCAATTATTGAGGATGATGCCATAAAAAGGGATACGAATAAATTTTCACCGTCAATCATTAAAGCAAGGCGGAATCGAATTCAAGCTCCTGTTTCAGAAAAGCCCTTAAAAAACACCATTAAAGTTAGCTGTGACGAAAAGGAAAAAACTTTTTATCTGTCTTTGCCTTATGCGCTAAAGGAGCAGTTTAAAAAGCTTGAAGGAGCCAAACAATTTTATTTCGTGTATTAATCAGATGGAAAATATATACGCAATATGTCAATTAAAGTAAGTAAGGAGATACATAAGGGTGAGGCAAGAATTGTTGTTTATTTTGATTATGATAAAGCATTAATAGCCAAGATAAAAAATATTGCAGATGCTAAGTGGAGTCAAAGTTTAAAGGCATGGCATGTTCCACATGATAAACATATTTTAGAAAAACTGATAGTGTTATTTGACAACGAAAAAATAAGCTTGTCGGCTGAGCTTGAGAATTTAATTAAGAAAGAATTGCCTGACAAGAAAAACAGCAATAAGGCTCAGGCTGTGAAGATTGACGTGATAAACAGAAAAATAAGAATTTATTTACCTAAAAATGAAGACGACATAAAGTTCATCAGAGGAATACGTTACAGCCGGTGGCACAAAGGCGATTTCTGTTGGGAAGTGCCTGATTATCCAGGCAATCTTGATTTGATCAAGGATTATTTTGCTGGAAGGATAAATTCATTAAACCTGTATGAAGCAATGGAAGTTAAGGCCGTAAAAACGAGCATGCAAAGCATTCAGCGTGATGAAGTATTGTTTTTGAAGACGCGTTCGGGTAGGGTGAAAATATTAGCATTTTTCAACAAAGCCCTGATTCAGGCCATTAAAGAAATACCATATCACCGATGGGATGCCAAAAATAAATGGTGGACGATACCCTATTCGGAAGTGATAATGGAAAGGATGAAAGCGGCGTGTGAAGCACATCAGTTGAAAGTAATTGTAGAGGAAGAGCCAAAAACCGGTGTGGCGGCAAAAAAAATCAGTCCTTTTGATGTGCCCAACTACCGTAAGGTACCTGAATCGTATATTCAAAAGCATATCGAATTACGAAACAGCCCGCATACCATCAAGAATTATGTGTCGGCCTTTGAGGAGTTTATTAATTACTTTCCTCAAATGGAGATCGAACAGATCAATGAAGCCCAGATAATGGAGTATTTAAGGTATTTGGTAAGCGAGCGGCAGGTATCGGTTTCGTATCAAAATGTAGCCATCAATGCCATCAAGTTCTATTACGAACAAGTATTGAAAGGGCGGCGCAAGTTTTATTTTATCGACAGACCCAGACGTGATAAGGTGCTTCCTGAAGTTTTAAACATGCAGGAAATTACCGCTATGATCAAGCAAACTGAAAACATAAAACACAAGTTGATTCTTATGTTTGGCTACGGATCAGGTTTGCGCCTGAATGAGATCAATAAAATAAGGCTCAGTGATATTGACAGGGAACGCATGCAGTTGAAGGTGAAAAACGGAAAGGGGCGCAAGGATCGCTATACCAAACTTGCGGCTAAAATAATCCCCATATTAGACGAATATCTTGCCAATGAGCCAACGGATGATTTATTATTTAAGGGAGCTACTGGGGGTTTGTATTCTGATCGTTCGATACAGCAAGTTGTAAAACAGGCTGCTGAAAGAGCGAAAATTCAAAAAAAGGTAACACCTAAAACGCTGCGACACACCTTTGCAACGCATTTGCTGGAGCAGGGAGTTGACTTGCGTTACATACAAGAAATGCTTGGCCATGCCAGCAGCAAAACCACTGAAATATACACCCATATCACCACGAAGGGATTTGAAAATATCGAAAGTCCGATGGATGGTTTGGATATTTAATAATTTTTTATCTTTAGCCATTGAAAAAAAATGAAAACCATAAAGGTGGAACATAGACACAAGGTGAATATATACGCAATAGTGCGTGTATTCACTCGTTAGGCAACATGCTGAAAAAGGTGACAGAACAAAATAGAAACTTAAATAATGATCTTAAAAACCTAAATTTGACATTTCATGAAGATGGCATATTTGTCGAGAATTGGATTTAAAAATAATAATGCAGAATGGCACGATTAAAAATAAAAAATGTTGGCCCAATAAGGGCTGGATACGAACCCCAAAATGGGTTTATTGAATTTAAAGGGGTTACCCTATTTATAGGTAATCAAGGTAGCGGAAAAAGTACCGTTGCTAAGATTTATTCAACTCTGAGCTGGATTGAGAAGGCATTAGTTAGAGGTGATTTTACTCCTGCCTATGCGATGAAGTATAATAGATTTAAAAAGCAACACCTAGCGTATCAGAACCTATCTAATTATGTAAACGATGAATCATACATTGAATATATTGGAAATGCATATCACCTCATATACGAAAAAAGCCAATTCGTAATCAAAAAGCTAAAAGAGGATAAATCCTATAGTTTTCCAAAAATCATGTATGTCCCAGCGGAGAGAAACTTTGTCAGTTCTGTTGATAGACCTGACTTAGTAAAAAGATTGCCTCTACCACTCTATACTTTTATGGATGAATATGAAGATGCGAAACAAAACATAGGGCAAGGTTTAAAGCTTCCTATTGGCAATACTACCGTTGAGTACAAAAAACAAAGCAAAAAGGCAATTCTTAAAGGAGATGGCTATGAAATAGACCTTTTAGAAGCATCAAGTGGGTTTCAATCACTTGTTCCACTTTTTCTAGTTACCAGACACTTGTCCGAGATTGTTAAATCAAAAGGTAGTGTCTCAAGAAAAAATATTAGTTTGGAAGAAGAAGAAAGAATCAGAAAAATGGTATCTCAACTATTGGCAAAAGATTCAATTAGCGATGATGTTTTTAAAGCTGTTTTGGAGAAGATATCCTCAAAATTCCGATACGAGAGTTTTGTAAATGTCGTTGAAGAGCCTGAACAAAATCTTTTTCCAACATCTCAAAAAAATGTATTGTTTGAACTTTTGAAATATAAAAATCAAAGCAGGCAGAACAAGTTAATTATTACAACTCATAGCCCTTATATAATCAACTTCCTGACACTTGCCGTAAAGGCATTCCAAATGATTAAATTAAATCTTCGTGATGATTTAAAGAAAAAGATAGAGGAAATTGTTCCAAAAGATTCCATAATCTCGGGAAATGAAGTGAATATTTATCAATTAGAGGAAAGTAATGGTGTAATTGTAAAACTTCAAGATTATAAAGGTCTTCCCTCAGACGAAAACTTCCTTAATAACTTATTGGAGGAATTCAATAATGATTTTGTTCAACTTTTAAAAATAGAGAATAATGCCAATTGATTTTTTTCAGAATACTTGTAAAACTGAGTCTGAAAAAAATGAATTTGGACTCTGTGATGACATTCCCAATCAAAAAGCATATATCGATGAAGATAATTCTGGCAAATGGATTGGAATTGTAAAAAACCCTGATAGTAAAAAAATCCTGTTTTATGGAATTGATAATTGTGCAAATATTAGAAAAGCTAATGGAAACCTTGAAAGTACTTGTGATGGAGTATTAAAAGAGTCGAGTTATCTAGTTTTCGTTGAATTAAAAGAAGCAACACGTAAAGGTTGGTTTGGAGAAGGTAGAGAACAGATTACTAATACCATAAATATTTTTAAAGCCAATTATGATGTTGCTGATTTCGATAGCATAGAGGCCTATGTATGCAATAATCTAAAACCTAGGTCAAATCCTGGGCGAGCAACTTCAATTCAAATGTTTAAAGATGATACAGGTTGTATTCTATATGATAAAAACGAAATAGAGATATAACGGGAGGTGTATTTCTTAACAAAGGAAAACTAAACGAGGGAAGACAAATAATTTCACCGCAGGAGACGGGTTGAGTATAGAAACAACTAATGGAAATGACCATAGAAAAAGAAGCACGATTGCCTAACAGCAGCTACCCAAAAGTGGCGGTTCAGTGGTTAAATCAAGCTTTGTACTTCTATCAAAGTTTGTGCTTGTTTGACAGTGAATCGCTTCGAATCGCCACCTTCGGGTAGCTGCAAAACGTTAGCAGCAAGTATAAAAAAACCGAAATATGACCAAAAAAGTATTTGTAACCGGAGGAACAGGATTTTTAGGAAGACACCTAATAGAAAGACTTGTTTCAGAAAATTATCAAGTTTTTGCGTTGACAAGAACTGAAAATTCTTTACGTAATCTTCCTATACACGAAGTGGTTGGAAGTTTAAATGACATTCAAAAGTGGGAGGACAAACTTAGTGACTGTGATGTCTTAATACATTGTGCAGCGAGAGTTGAGTTTTGGGGTGCTTGGCAAGACTACTATAAAGATAACACCCTTGCAACCTTAGACTTATTAAAATCAGCAGAGAAGTACAAAGTCAAACGATTCATCTACATAAGCTCTGAATCAGTGTTGCAAGATAAGAATGACTTGTTTGATATTGACGAAACGTATCCATACCCCAAAGAACCAAATTCATATTATGGAAAATCTAAAATGTTAGCAGAACAGGGTATCATCGCCTTCAATGGCAACATTCAAAAAATAATATTGCGACCTACTTTTATTTATGGAAAGGGAGTCAATGCCATAAAAACCCTTAAAGAAAAAATAAAATCAGGTGGATTTTCTTGGATTGACAAGGGAAATGTATGGATGGAAATGGTTTATGTAAAAAATGTCGTTGAAGGTATAGTAATGGCAATGAGTAATGGAAAGAACAATGAAATTTACAACATAACTGACCATTCAAAACTAACAGTAAAAGCATTTTTGTCAGACTTAATGGCAACAGAAAACGTCTCTATTTCCAACAAAAACACACCATCTTTTATTGCAAAACCAGCTGCATCAATAGTTGAAAAACTTTGGAAAATATTTAAACTTAAAAGCTATCCCCCTTTGACAAGATTTGATTTAAGTTTTATAGCAATGAACAGACAATACAAGACAACGAAGGCTATTAACGAATTAAAATATAAACCAATTTATACCACAGAGGACGCGCTTAATGAAATGCGAAAGAATACCAGCTGCTAACAGGCGTTTGGCTCAATGGCGGGTGAAGTGGTTAATTGAACATTCTACCTCGCATCAACATTTGTGGTATATTGACAGTTTTGTGCTCCGAAATCCGCCACTGCGCCAAGCGCCAAAACGTTGGCAGCAAGGCTAGAGCAACCATTCAACAGAGAAATTCATCTAAAAATGGATTAAAACATATAACATTATGAGACAGAAAATTATTTTGATTTTTAGTGCTTATTTCGCAATACTGATAATCGGTTTAATTGCTTGTGACGAGATTAATGATTGTGGGCCATTTCCAAACAAATTCAAAGTTGTCGGATTGGATTGGGTTAATTATAAAGCAATATATTCTGATACTGCGGATACAAAATTACTGTTGAGTTACATAGATAACGATTCCGTAATTTTTAATGAGTACTCGATATTTATTGCACCAAGACAGGAAACCTATTTTGCCCAGAATTCAGTGGATTGGAATTTCAGTCTTATTCAGTCTGCTTACGCCTGTTCTCCTGTAATACCTACTACAGATGAAAAAATTGATAGCGTTGTTATTCTATCGCAAAAGGATTTTGATACAAATCATCCGGCAGGAACAGATTTATCTGATTTATTTGAAATTGTAGTCCTTGACAATGCAAATGGAATTTATTACGAAAAATTCGAAATAGAGAATTATTTATCGACCAATCCAACTGTGCCAAGTGAATTGACCCTGATTCTGAATCATCAGCCAGATATGACAACTGATTTTGAGTTTTCAATAAAATATTATCAGAAAGGAATAGAAGATAATGACTTTTTTGAATTTACGACAAATAAGATAATAATTAAACGAGATGAATAAAGCCCAGCTGCCAACAATGTATATACAAAATAGGCGAGACAGTAGTAAATTCAACAGTTGTAGCCCACTTCAAAATTGTATTGGTTTGATAAGTTTGTCGCCCGCAATCGCCCACTTTGCATATACTTGCCCGTTGTATGCAAGTGTAAACAAAATCGAAACTTGATACATTGATACGATATAAAAAAATTGAAATAATTACAAAAAACGGATTGATTGGTTTTGTACTCCGTTGATAGGTAGGTGCAGTGCGAGGGAATTTATTTTGTTTTTTCTCCCATCGCACAAAACAGCACATTTGCAAACCCCACGAGCCGACCCACAAATCAAAGTTTGCAAAAGAGCTGTTTTTTTTGCCAACGCACCAATGGTAATTTGATAACAATTCAACATTTTTATAATTATCCGGTTTTTAAAAATATTTCTCATCTATTGTTACTTTTAGATTAATTGTATTTTTATATAAAATTTAAATGTTTTGTTAGATGCTTTCTTACATATAAATATTGCACAAACTTTGTTTGCTGCCATAATAATTGTTGTTACAAAAAGACCGCTTAATATAACCGACAAGCTGCTTTTTACTTGGCTAATATTTGTAATGTGCTCTTTTATAATGAAACTAATCAATATCGATTTTCAAGACCAATTTGAATTCGATATGATTGGTCGTGGAGCTATAATTACATTGTCGTTCCCTCCATTTTTATATTTATATGTAAAATATTTAATATCTGGGGATTCCAAATTCAAAGCATTCGATTTAGTTCATTTTTTACCTTTTGTGTTTATCAGTTTTTATGTTTTGTCCTTATCATATTACAACCCAAAGTTCTCTGCCTTGTTATACCCTAATGGAAATATTGGATTATTGCTTATCTTATTTGGAATTATTTCTGTATCAATTTTTACTATATACGCTTACTTAACCATTCGCTTGTTGAAACAATATCGTAAGACCGTCGATAACTTATATTCTTTTCATAATATTAATGTTAGTTTAAAATGGGTATGGACACTGGTGCTTATTTTTTATTCATATTATTTTCTGGCCATTGTTATTACATTTTTCAATAAACTCTTTGAAATTGAGTTCAAGATGTCGAATATCCTAATCCCGGTTTATACTTTTTTTATTTATGTAATAAGTTTTCGGGGTTATGTTCAGCCCAAACTTTTAGCTCAAAAAGAAGAAACGAAAGATAATAAGCCAACAGAATCATATCAAAAGTCAGGATTAAAAAAAAGCGATGCTGATAAATATGCCAAAATGATAACGAAGTTGATGCAAGAAGAAAAATTGTGGCTAAATCCCGAAGTAAACTTAAAAGAAATATCGCAACATATTGGAATACCACAACATTATATTACCCAGATTTTAAATGAACAATTGAATAAAAACCTTTATACATTCGTGAATGAGTTTCGTGCAAACGAAGTAATCCGTTTGTTTAAAGAAGAAAAATATAAAAATTGGAGTATTATAGCCATTGCATTTGAGGCAGGATTCAATTCCAAGTCATCATTCAACACTTTTTTCAAAAAATTTACAGGAAAAACACCTTCCGAATATAGAAAAGAACTAGCTTCCGGGTAGTCTTCGTAAAAAAATGCAATTCAACTATCACAACTTATGTATCAGTATATCTGTATTTTACATGTCGCTCCTTTAAAGGCTGAACCTGTAGTCCGTACGTCCTTTGTAGTCGAGTCGCAGATACTATTGTATTGCAGTTTCTTTGCTCTCAGTAAATTTTTAAAAGAGAAGCATGAAGAAATTGTTTTTAATATTAATTAATGTACTACTGTTTACAAGTGTTGTTTTTTCACAAGTAGATGATGTGCATAAAGAACTGCTCAGGATGGCGTTAGAAAATAATTACGAAATCCAAAAAGCAGAATTAGATATTGCCAACAGCGAACAACAAGTTAAACAAGTTAAGGCCTACACACTTCCTCAATTATCGGGTTCAATAGATGTAAAAAATTATATTGAATTGCCTACTGTGATACTTCCAGGAGAAATGCTTGGCGCACCTAATGATATTGAAACACAAATGGGAAGACCCAACAATGGCGATGTCGGTATTAGCGCTTCATATCTTATACCAAATAAAGCTTTGCTAGCCGATTTAAAAACTGCAAAAGAATCTACAGAGTTATATAAGCTTTTAAAGATTAAGACTGAAGAGGATGTAATTTATCAAGTAAGCTACTTATACTATTATTATTTAGCAAGTTGGGAGAGTTTAAAAATTATCGAAGAAAATATTAAAATACTGGAAGAAAATAAACGAATTGCTACAAATCTGGTAATTAGCGATATGGCATTACCTAATGATACAAACCGAATTTGTGTAAAAATCAACGATTTATACAAACAGGTTAACCTAATTGAAGCATCGTTACTTGAGCAGAAAAACAAGATAAGATTGTTAATAGGCAATGAAAATTATCAATTTCCGGAACCCAATACATATGCTGAATATAGTCATAACAATCAAGAAATTGAATTAAAAGATTCTGTAACAAGAACAGAAATTCAAATACTCGAGAAGCAACTCGAAATACAAAATCTTCAGATAAAAAAATCGAAAGCCGCATACCGCCCGACTACATCACTTTATGCTTCGTATGCTTATAATACTCAACAAAACGACTTTACCGATGTATTCAAACTTGACGAATGGAACAACATTTCACTTGTAGGTCTTAAAATGACAATACCCATTTTTTCGGGTGGCAGAAATAAAGCAAAAGTGCAACAAACTAAACTCAACTATCAAATTGCAGAAAAGAACATTGAACAAGCAACACAAAATTTTAATCAAGAACGACAACAAGCATTAAATAAATTCTTCACACTACAAGAAAACTGTAAAATTCAGCTTGACAACATTGAGCAAACCAACGATATTTATAACGTTTCTTTGCTTAAATACGAAGAAGGACTACTCCCCTTAACTGAATTATTAATCTCAACTTCTGACTTAAGCAATGCTAAATTAAGCTACACCAAAAGCTTATTAGAACTCTTTATGGCTGAACTTGATGTGTTAAAATCGAATTGCAATTTAAATACTTTAATAAATAAATTTTGAATAATATGAAAAAGATAATAAAACATATTTTACCTGTATTCATAGTATTACTGGTAATAATGGCAATTAGTTGGAAATTAAAAGCAAATAAAGCAAACAATAAAGCCGAAGCTGAACTTGCTAATGTAAAAGCGGCTGCAATACCTGTAAAAGTTGACACTGTAAAGGTTTCAAATTACATCCAAAATATCGAGATGTCAGGAGCAATAAAAAATAAAACCGATTTACTTCTTTTTGCCGAAACACAAGGAAGAATTATTAAAATATACAAGGAAAAAGGCAGTTGGGTAAACAAAGGCGAAGCTATTCTTGAAATAGATGATTCAGTATTGAAAGAGCAATGCGAACTTGCAAAAACAAATTACGAGTACAGCAAACTTGACTACGAAAGAATGAAAAAGTTGGTTGAAAAAAATGCTGTAACTCAAAAAAATCTCGAAGATATTACTTTAAAATATACACAATCGAAAGCTGAGCTTGCAAGAATTACAAAAATGCTCAACGACACTAAAGTTACTTCTCCTGTATCGGGTTTTATTAACGATAGCTATTACGAAGAAGGAATGCTTATTTCGGGAAGTGTTAAACTGTGCAACATTATTAGTATAAACAATCTGATTATTACCACTGAGGTCAATAGTAAGGATGTTTTATCAATAGAAAGCGGAGATAATGTTACTTTAAAAGTAGATGAGTATCCAAATAACTATTTTTCGGGAAACGTTACAAACATCGCTGAAAAAGCTCTGTCTAACAGTCGTTTTGCCATTGAAATTTCTATTGACGAAAACAACTATCTGAAAGCAGGAATGTTTGCAAAAGCAACCATCGAAAAAGTTCAGACCAAAGCAATCATTGTTGACAGAAATGCTATCTCGGGTTCGTTGCAAGACGCTTCGATGTTTATTGTTGAAAATAATAAGCTGGTTGAACAAAAGGTTAAAATAAAAAAAACATTGGGTAATAGTGTTGAAATCATCGATGGTTTAAGTCTTAACCAGATTTATGTCGTGTCGGGAACTATTAACCTTTACGAATCGGCAAAAGTTAAAATTGTAGATTAAAAAAAACTCATATGAAAAAGACGATAGGTACAATAGTAATATTACTTTTTTTTGCAGTAAGTGTTTATTCACAACAAGAAAACATTGTTGACACATATCTTACTGCAAATAAAAAAATGAAGGTTGAATTCTACCAAATAAATGGTCAATATAGTGCTAAAGTAGTGTGGAAAGCTGAAGATGCTGACAAAGATGTTAATATAGGAGATGTTATTATTGAAAACTTGGTATACAATTCTAAATTGAAACAGTATGAAAACGGCACTTTAACAGCTAAAGGAAGAACTCTTGACTGCATGATCTTATTTCTGAATACTAATCAGATAAAGATTTTTATGAGATATGGATTTATTAAAAAAGAAGTTATTTGGACACGGGTTTAAATTTTTAAAAAAAATGAACATATCAGATATATCAATCAAGCGACCAACAATTCCACTAGTTCTGCTCATAATAACCTTACTGGCAGGAATATTTTTAGGCACAAAACTAAAGTATGAATTGATTCCCGATATTAGTGCGCCGGTAGTTGTTGTAACTACAGTGTATCCAGGTGCAGGAGCAAGCGATATCGAAAAATCAGTAACCATTCCACTTGAAGATGCACTGGCACAAGTTGAAGGTATCGATGAAGTTATTTCAGCTTCAATGGAAGGTGTTTCAACTGTAAGGCTTATGATGAGTATGGATATTGACCCCAAGGATGCCTTACAAGATGTAAAAGCAAAACTTGACAAAGTCCGTCGGACACTGCCAAAAGACATTTATGAACCATCAGTTTCGGCAATTGATTTAAGTGAATTGCCAATTATTACTATTGGTGCAACATCAGCTTTGTCGAATACCGATTTTTTTGACCTTATCGACAAAACAATACAGCCGACTTTATCGCAAATTAAAGGAGTGGCAAATGTGAATATGGTTGGCGGTATGCAAAAGGAAATTAAGGTAAACATCGACAAAAACAAACTGGATGCTTTTAACCTTACAATAAAGCAAGTTGTTCAACTTGTTGGAGCTTCCAATATAGAATTCCCTGCCGGGAAAATTGAAGATGAGCAAACTCAAATGAAAGTACGCCTGGCCGGAAAATACCAATCTGTTGACCAATTAAGAAAAACCGTGGTGGGGTATTCAAATACCGGCAATGCTATTTACCTCGAAGAAATTGCCGATATATATGAAGGAATTTCAGACATTAAAACAATTGCAAAAATTAATGGTGCTGAAGCCATTGGTATTGAAGTTTCAAAACAAAAAGAAGCTAATGCTGTAGATGTAAGCCGACTTGTTCAGGAAAAACTGGAACAACTAAAAGTAGATTATGCCGATTCCGGATTGGATTTTACAATTGCCAACGATAATTCAGTATTTACACTTAATGCTGCAAATGCTGTTGGTAAAGACCTAATGATGGCAATTATCCTTGTCTCGCTTATTATGCTATTATTCTTAAAAAGTTACCGAAACACCCTTTTTGTTCTGGTTACTATTCCAACATCATTAATAGGGACATTCATTGTTATGTACCTGCTCGATTTTTCGCTCGACCTTATTAGTTTAACCTCGCTTTCGTTGGTTGTTGGTACTGTAGTCGACGATGCTATTGTTATAATCGAAAACATCCACCGCCATATGGAAATGGGCAAAAACAGATTTGATGCCACAAAAGACAGCATGAAAGAAATAGGTCTTACACTTGTTTCAACTACTGCGGTTTTATCAGCTGTATTTATTCCAATATCAATGGTTACAGGTATCACCGGTCAGATTTTGCACGAGTATGCAATTGTTATTGTTGTTTCTATGTTATTTAGTTTGCTCTTTACATTTACTCTTGTTCCTTTGTTAACCTCAAGATATGCAAAAATCGAAAAACCAAAGAAAAATGCTGTAAGCAAAGTACTCGATGGTTTTGAAAAACTACTTGAAAAATTTGCCGTTTCGATTACCAACATGCTAAAATGGGTATTGCGGCACAAAATAATTACTACTCTGTTGGTAATTGCAATGTTTGTAGTTAGCGTTTGGCTTATACCGACAGGTTTTATTGGCACTTCGTTTATGGAATCGGGCGACCGTGGTAATGCTATTCTTAGAATTGAATTGCCAAAATCGGCACAAATTCACGAAAACCTCATTGTTACTTCACAAGTTGAAGAATTAATTCTTTCGCAACCCGAAGTTGAAAATTTATATACAACTATTGGAAAAAGAAGTGGTAATGCTATTGCATCAGAAAATAACACACCTTATTTTTCCGAATTCAATATCATTTTTGTTCCGCTTGAAGAACGTGAAATGAGCTCACAAAATATTGCCCGTACATTACGAACCAAAATAGAAGAAACAATTCCGGGAATTAAAGTGAGTGCAGCCAACGTAAACATTATGGGTAACGAAGATATTCCTATTAAGTTTTACGTGAAAGGAAGCAATATCGACAGTATTTACAAAGCATCCGAAATGTTTTGTGATATGCTTCGCTCAATTGAAGGAACAACAGAAGTAGAAAATTCACTAAATTTTGGGAATCCTGAATACCAGGTATTTTTCGACAGGGAAAAGCTTGCATATTATGGACTTACAATAGGCGAAGTTTCAAAAGATATTCAACTTGCATTTGCCGGAAACACCGATAATAAATACCGAATTGGCGACAACGAATATGACATCAATATTCGTCTCGATGAATTTAACAGAAAAGACAAATCCGATTTGGAATCCTTAAAATTTAAAACTCACAAAGGCAATGTTACTTTATCGCAATTTGCAACTATTGAACAAGGACTAGGCCCAAGCGTTTTGGAAAGATATAATCGTGGTTCGTCGGCAACTATTACTTGTCAGTTAGTGGGTATTTCGCAAGGCACAGCAACCGAACAATTCGAAAGTTTAGTAGAACAGGCAAACCTGCCTAAAGGCACAAGCCATGAATATTCGAAAATGTCGAAAATGATGAGCGAATCATTTGCTTCACTTGCTATTGCATTTATTGCCGCAATTCTTTTTATGTACTTAATTATGGTATTGCTTTACAATAACTGGTTGCATCCTTTCGTGGTTTTGTTTACAATTCCTTTGGCAATCATCGGGGCACTATTTGCACTTGCACTTGCAAACGAAAACCTTAGCCTGTTTACCATTTTAGGTATCATTATGCTTGCTGGATTGGTTGCCAAAAATGCCATTCTTGTAATCGATTTTGCCAATGAATTAATACGAGAAGGAAAATCATTGATAGATGCCATCCTCGAAGCAGTACTTTTACGATTTAGAGCTATTCTTATGACTAATATTTCAATGATCATCGGGCTTATTCCTCTTGCAGTTTCAGCTAGTGCCGGAGCCGAATGGAAAAATGGTATTGGCTGGGTATTAATTGGTGGGTTAACCGTATCGATGTTCCTATCAATGATTATAGTACCTATGATTTACTACATATTTGAAAAAATTAAATTGAAATTTGCTAAATAGTATTAAAAGGAATTCAGATTATTTGACATAAAAAACCATCATCATCAAGTTTCTTAATTTTTGTATGGTGGTTTTTAAAGTTTATTTAGAAGAAAAGTATGACGAAGAAGATAATTGTTTTAGCTGTAGGTATTTTGTTGTTTAATTTTTGTTTTTCGCAAGAGAATGATACTGTCAAATATAAAAGACTTGTTAAATTTCCGGTATTAACTATTGATAATTACAATAACCCAAGTTCTGATTTTACAGCTAATAAAAAAAATGCTTCAATTGGCACCAACGAATTTATTACTCAGTTAAGTTTTGCCATTCCTGTTAAAAAACAAAAAACTTATTTATTTAATAGTTTCAAATATAATAGCGACCTAAAGGTCACAAGGTTTGCGTAAGTGGTATAATTTTATCTTTGTACCAAAAAGCAAATAGTGTTACTAGAAAATAAGTTTACAGCAGAATTCATCAATCATATTAATTTTAGTTACTGTTTTTTTGACCGGATTATAGTTCGAGGTTATATACTTGGCATGTTTCGTCCTGCCAACGTCATCTGCTTGTTACGTAATCTTGGATTTTCAAAACATACCAATGGTGTATTTAAACTCTTTTCAGACCAATTAAATAGGCATATCAAGAATCTTGCATCAAAAATTGACGTGCCTATTTTGTGGCGAGAGAGCCATGGCGGCAAAGAAATGGAAATGCAATCCTACGTAGAGAAGCATTATTTTAATCCCAAAAAACTTGGGGTTATTTGTATCGTTAAGTCATTGGAGTTCATGAGTTGTTATTGGAATAAACAAGTTACAACCAAGAAAGGCACCCTATTTACAAAAATGTTCTGGATGAAGAAGCAAGCAACACAACATTACATTTACATAAACGATTCAGTATTGGGGTTTTGTTGCCTGAAAATATCATCTGGATTACCTTTTCATTGTCAATTTTACTGTAACGGACATTGGTATCTACGTCGTCAGTTAGATAAAAAGGGAGTTGGTTATAAGATGGAGGACAATGCCTTTCTGAGAATAGATGATGAAGTCTATGTTCAAAACTTGATTAACGAGTTTAAGGGCAGTATAATAGATGCTCGTATAAAACATTGGATGGAAAAATGGTTTCGTTTTGATAAAGGAGAGCGTTCAACATGCTCTGGATTGTTAAAGCATAGTTGGTACACCAGTCAATGTGAAGTATGTAGTAATGTTATTTTTAAAAACAAAGGATATTTTGACAGAGTTTACGATAAGATTTTAGAAAAACATCATAGAATAGGAACACCGGATAGTTTAAGTAAGATCTTTGAGTTAAAGCGAGAAAGAAAGCAAAGTAAGAGTACAAATAAAGTCTATCATCAGAAAGCTTGTGCCAAACACTGGATACAAGGTAATTCCATAAAAATGTATAATAAAGGCGGTTATTTGCTCCGAGTTGAGACCACTATTAATAACCCCAGATTGCCTGGGGCTAAATTACAAAAGCCAATATTTGAATTAAAGGGCTACTACTGGTACGGCTTTGGATGCAATAACCGCTTCTTTGATGCTATTGCTAAAATAGATGCAACAATTTTAGGTGATTATGAAAACAAGTTTACCACTGCGGTATATACTGAAAAAGGGAAACGGGTAGCAGCACCTGACCTAAGAAATCCCAAAATGATTGCTGTTTTAGCTTTATTATCTAACCCTCGTTTTAGCACAGAATGGTTTCGAAGTAAAGACCTACTGCGTTATTTATCAGATTATTTCTCGAAAACTGCAGAAATACGTTATCAGATGGATAAATTAAAGGTACGTGGTTTGATTGAAAAGCGTCAACATTCTAATTATTATCGAGTTACAGAAAAAGGCTATGTTTGGATAAATATTGCTTATTCTCATAATCGTTATTTCTTAACTCCTTTATTATCAGAGGGAATTCATAATGTATTATATACAAAAGACAATGGTCTTGATGTTTTTGAATTGCCACAAAAACATATAAAAACGGGTTTACATACAATATATCAAGCTCTTAACATAGCTGCGTAAAAAACAAAAACGAGATTTTTTTTCTTTTTTTTATTATATTAAAACCTAATAGCACTTATCAATCATCAATAAATGGTTCGGAATCGTTATCTACTAATGTATATACTTTTCGCTATATATTTGGTTTAATTCAGGCATTGCCCGAAAGGTGGAGATTGACCATTGATATAGTGCCGAATATATGTGCCGATTTTAAGGAGCCAATAGGGAACGAAGATTTTATTTTTTACGGGGCTGTTCTTGCAATGAAACGAGTCGGTCCTAATCGGGAATATGGGTTCGGATTAGCTTATGCATCATATGTTTCATTATTCGAAGGGCCTTTCATAATTCCTATATACACCTTAATAAAAAAGAAAGGTAAGCTTACAACAAGAATGATTCTTCCAACATATTTCCAACAATTGTATGAACTCAATAAAAACACACAAGTTGGCTACAGAATAGACATTGATGGAAACTTTCATAACGTTTTGTATAATAAAGAATTGGCAGAATTTGATTTGAATGCAATATCGAATATTAAACTAACAGCAGGTCCATATATACAAAGAAAGCTTTTTGGTGATTTATATTTAAATGGAAAAATTGGCATTATCCCTGTAAATTATTTCAGTGTATTGGACGATAAGCGTGATAAAGAACTTAGTTTTTTTACAGGAAGTAATATTTATGCAAAATTTGGTCTTTCATTATTAAAATAAAGTACAAACCCATTTAACCATAAATACAATTGATTTCTAATATTATTTAATGTTCGCTCACCTTATTTATAAGCACATTGGCAAGTCACATTAGCCACGCTTAGACCAAAACTTGCCAAAGAGCTTATAAAGCCACCCCTAAGTACCGCCTTTAAGGGCGGTTTGGGATTTCCCCACCCACAAAAAACAAAATAAATTCGTGCTTCTAATCAAGGTCAGTGCGGATTGATTAAGATAAAAGATTAGATTTGTGTTAACTTGTAACGAATTGACTTTGAACAATAAACACCAGCATACAACACGGTATATAAAACATTTGGCGGATAGTGCTAATTTTAAGGGTGTTACATTTAATAAACATCGCAACGGTTTGATAAGAAATCGCTTTGAAATGCCAAACGTTTCATATACCCATCCGTTGTGCGTCAGCGTAGGACAGAGAAGTGCAAACAAGAAAAGTAAACTGGATTTGAAAAAATAATTGCTAATGGAATATCAGATTTTACTTTTGATAATTTTTGGAGTTATCATTTTTGCATTTA
>JAQVNO010000145.1 GCA_028703095.1 Bacteroidales bacterium | reverse complement strand
AAAAGGCGATAAAAATGGCAAGCCCTGGCAAGTAGGAATACAAATTCCTACAACTACCGCCAATGGAGAAGAAAACATAGATTATATATTTACATTAACAAACCAAGCTGTAGCTACCAGTGGTAATTATCGTAGATATCGCGAAGAAAACGGACAACGTTTTACGCATATCGTAAATCCTAAAACCGGTCTAACAGAAAAAAATAATTTATTAAGTGTGACTGTAATAGCCAAAAGTTGTGCCTATGCCGATGCACTTGCAACTGCTTTTATGGTTATGGGAAAGGATGCTGCATTGGAATTTTTAAAATCTCATCCGGAATATGCCGCTTATTTTATCTGTGATGAAAACGGCAGCTATAAACATACACAAACTTCTAATTTCCCTGAACGTTCCAGGTAAACTTTCTCACCCAATTTCTATCGTTACATTCATTTTTAAGTTGTGTAATGCTTTTCTGATATACAGGATGAATAAAATCGGGGGCTATCTCACTAAGAGGCATTAATACAAACATCCTCTCTTGCATACGGGGATGTGGAATGTTAATAGTTTCAGTTGTTATGATGTGATTGTTGTAAAAAATAATATCAATATCTATGTTTCTATCTGCATAGTTTTGAAAATTAGGTTTTGTTTTTCTCCCCATTTTTTTTTCTATGGTTTTTAATTCATTCATTAACTTTATTGGAGATAAAAAAGTGTTTACATGCAAGGCTAAATTCACAAACGTATTTTCAGAGTTAAATCCCCAAGGCTCACTTTCATAAAAACTTGATTTTTTTACAATTTTACCTATGCGACATTCCAATAAATCAAATAATTGCTCATATTTAGCAATGCTATTATCCAGATTTCCACCGGCGAGAAGATATATTTTATTGTAGCTTTCCATTCAGAATTACCTGTTCAATTTTATTGCTACCATAGGCATAAGGCATATATTCGTAGGTAGGTATTTTCTTTGTAATAAACACATTGGCAGTTTTTCCACGAGCAATACTACCGAGTATTTCACTAACATCCATTGCATAAGCCGTATTCAATGTGGTGGCATTGATGGCTTCTTCGGGCAACATTCTGTAATTAATACAAGCCATAGAAAGAATAAGCTGCATGTTTCCCGAAGGAGAAGAACCCGGATTGTAATCGCTTGCCATGGCTATAGGCAAACCTGCCTCTATCATTTTCCGAACCGGAGCATGCACCATTCCTAAAAAGAAAGCTGCTCCGGGTAGTACGGTTGGCATCGTACCGGAATCTAACAAAGAAGCAATTTCTTTATCGCCGGTATATTCTAAATGGTCGACAGAGAGTGCATTGTATTTCACGCCTACTTGCACTCCTCCTGAATAATCGAGTTCATTGGCATGGATTTTCGGTTTAAGACCATACTTGATACCGGCAAGTAACATGCGGTCGGTTTCTTCTACAGTAAAAAATCCTTTGTCGCAAAAGACATCCATGAAATCAGCAAGGTCCTCAGCTGCTACCATAGGAATCATTTCGTTAATAATCAAATCCACATACTCATCTTGACGGTTTTTATATGCTTCAGGAACGGCATGTGCCCCTAAAAAGCTTGCTTTAATTGTCAATGCTGATTTCTCTTTCAACTTGCGGATAACACGAAGAATTTTTAACTCGTTTTCCGTACTTAACCCATACCCGCTTTTAATTTCTACTGCACCCGTTCCATACGTTTTAATTTCTTCGAGGCGTTCCCAAGCCGTTGTAAACAATTCTTCTTCCGTAGCTTGATGTAAACGTTTGGCTGAGTTTAAAATACCTCCCCCCCGACGGGCAATTTCTTCATAGGATAACCCTCTGATTTTGTCTATATATTCTATTTCCCGACTGCCTGCATATACAAGATGAGTATGAGAATCACAGAAACAAGGAAAGACCATTTTTCCTTCCGCATCTATCATTTTAGAGGCTTGTTTTGCTTCATCGGTAATATTTTGCATCTGCCCAAAATCTTTTATTTTATCTTTTTCTATTAATAACCAAGCATCTTTGATGGTATGCATTTCTCGCATCTTACCTCCTTCACGATACAAGACAGGCTTTTCTTCTACTTGTATTAGTTCTTTTATGTTTTTAAGTAACAACATTGCAATATTTTTACATTTATTTCCAAAACAACCTTTAAGTGTTAACATTGATTTACATGCCATACAAAAGTATATAAATTTTATGTACTTATATGCTTTTGTAAAATAAAATTTAAGTTTAGAACAATACTTGAAGCATAACAAAAAGTTTTATATTTTTGCAAAATAAATAATTACACCTTTTGGCACTTCAAGGTGTACATATAAACTAGTTATCCCACAAAAGAAGGATTTATTCCTTCTTTTTTTTGTAGTTGGCAATCATTTATTATTGTTCACTAAACACAACAGATACTTCGCTTCGCTAAAAAATTTATCTTGAAGAATATTTTATATCATAAAAAAAATTACTTTTGCATACGGAAAATACAAATTCCTTTCACTCAAAAGAAGATAGGGTATGCTATTATAAATGACACTATCAATGGCGAAGCTGTGAAAAGAACTGAAGTTTTTGTGAAAAATAATTATACGCAATTGCATTAAAAACAATAAATTAAGAGATATTCGTTTTATGTTAGTTTCGCATATCCACCCATAGAGAGATATATACGCAATAACAACCCATGAAAGCAATCAAATTTAAACACAAAGGGGAAGACCGGATAAAACTTGTATTCCCTTATAATTCAGAAATTATTAAGTTAATAAAACAAATAAAAGAATGTAGGTGGAGTCAAACAAATCAATTTTGGCATATCCCCTATACTAAAGAAGCCTTTTCACATCTGAAAAAATTGGTTCCGGAAGTTGAAACAGTAAATACCGCAAGTGTAACAACAGCAGCTAAGTCCGGTAAATTCCTTAAAATGGAAACAACTCAAGAAGTTGAGTTGGACATTACTGATAAAAAAATCAGTATTAAAATGCGAAAAAATGATGAAGATATTCGATTTATTCACAGCTTAAAATTTAGCAGATGGAATACGACAACATTTTGTTGGGAAATTCCGAACTATCCGGGCAATTTAGATGTAATCAATGATTATTTTGGCAAAAGAATTAGAATAACAAGCCTGCACGAAGATGTGAACGTAACTGTAAAAAATGAGTTACGAACTATTAACAAAAACGATCTTCTTATAATACATACGCATTCAGGGCGGTTAAGACTGATATTTGCCTTTAATCAAAATTTATCAGCTACAATCAAAAAAATACCTTACTATTGTTGGGATAAAACAAACAAATGGTGGACTGTCCCCTATTCAGATATTATTTTATCTCAAATTAAACAAGTTGCTGAAAATTTGGGAATGAAAATATTATTAGAAAAAGAACCCATTACCGGAGACGGAATTAAAAAGCTTAGTCCGCTTGACATTCCAAACTATCGGTGTGTACCACAAGAATATGTACAAAAACTAATGGAAATGCGTTATAGCGAACATACCATTAAAATTTACAAATCTTTGTTTGAGGAATTTTTAAATTATCACTTCAAGTTAGACCCAAAACAAATTACTGAACCTCAAATTCTTGAATTTGTTCGTTATTTAGTCAGTGAACGCAAAGTATCAACTTCTTACCAAAATCAAGCCATAAATGCCATTAAGTTTTACTATGAAAAAGTATTAAAGGGTCAACGTAAGTTTTATTTCATTGACAGACCGAAAAAAGAAAAAACCTTACCAAGTGTTTTAAGTCAAGAAGAAGTTATACGATTGTTCAACAGCACCGACAACATCAAACACAAATCCATACTTATGCTTGGCTATTCGGCAGGATTGCGATTAAGTGAAATTATCAATCTTTGTATCCATGACATTGACAGGGATAGAATGCAATTAAGAGTAGTTCAAGCAAAAGGGAAAAAAGATAGATATACTAAACTTTCCGTAAAATTCTTACAAACACTTGATAAATATCTTTCAGAATATAAACCGGAACTTTATGTATTTGAAGGCATGTCGGGAGGTAAATATTCGGGTAGAAGCATAGAAAATATCGTTAAAAACGCAGCACAGAAAGCCGGTATCACTAAAAAGGTTACTGCCCACACTTTACGCCACTCTTTTGCCACTCATTGTTTGGAAAATGGCATTGATTTACGATATATACAAAGTATGCTTGGACATGAAAGCAGCAAAACAACCGAAGTATATACCCACATTACTACCAAAGGCTTTGACCAACTAAAAAGCCCTTTAGATAGTTTAGATCTATAATTTATATGTTTTTTTTTAAAATATCATTTCTTTAAAAAAAATTAATTACTTTTGTATCGTAAAAACAAAAGATTTTCAATGATAATTTTACACAAAAAGGATACTACAACTAAGGTAAATATAAACGCAATATTGCGTATACACAATCGTTAGCCGTCAGTGTAAGAAGACCGTGCAACATTGAAAGTTGACATAAAAAATCTAAATTTACGACTTAAAAAAGGACTTAAACATAATGGCAAACAGCAACCTGACAAGTGCAAAAAAAGCAAAG
>JAQVNO010000036.1 GCA_028703095.1 Bacteroidales bacterium | reverse complement strand
TCGCTTCCTGAATGAAGATCCGTGGGAAAGGCTCAGAACTCTGAAAAAATACGTTAAGAAAACTCCTTTCTCCATGCTGCTCAGAGCCCAGAACCTTGTCGGATACCGCAATTATGCTGACGATACGTCGCATTGGAGCCTTGGTCGGTCAATGCTATGGAAAGGCTAAAAAATAAAAGGATAATCCATGTTTTTGATTTGTATTTCTTAATGATAAAGCCTATTACAACGGCAAAAAAAGGTATCCAATACAGGAAATTGGTTATTGCATTAAAAAACGTATCGAAAAAGGGCGTATGTAATCCGTTGATTAATAAGAGAAGTTGTATATCAATCTGTTTAAGTGTTTCTATTAACATAATTCAATTTTATTACTTATTCAAAATCTCCGTAGAGCAAGTATTTTTTTCGTATTTTTTTAAATGCCAGAAGGTCATCTTCCCATGATTTACGTATTTCTTCAGCTGTTTTACCTTCGATGATTTGTTTGCGGATGCTGTCTGTCCCTGCTAATTTATCGAAGAAAGGGGTAAAAAACGCATTTTTATCGGGAAAGTTATTGTAAATTTCAATTATCAGGTCAATGTTGATAAAATTTTTATTTTTCATAATTACATTTCAAGTGTAGTTAAATCAAAGCCATTGCATTTTTTATTTCTGTGGGGGACATTGGTTGCTACTTTTGGGATGTTTTTGGGAGTAAAGGTGTAATTGCCGATGCTTAAATCAGGATGACCAATCACACAAAAGGGTTTGTCAGTTCCTCTTCCTACGCTTATGGGTGTGCCCTCAAAGAGACAGAGGGTAGGATAGAGATAAATGGCGGTCATGCTCGAAAGGTTAGGCGAGGGATTTATAGGCAGTTGATACCTAAAGGTGTGATGATATCCTTGCATGCTGATTATTTGGAGTAGACATTTTCTGCCGTAGGTGAGCCATTTTTCACCATTTATCATTTTAGCGTATTCGCCAATGGTCATGCCGTGAGCAATAGGAACCGGATGCATACCGACAAAGGAAGTAAATTCTTTTTGTAAGATAGGTCCATCGACCCAGTATCCGTTTGGATTAGGACGGTCTAAAATCATGACAACGATATTGTTTTCAGCGGCAGCATCCATAATGTAATACATGGTAGAGATATAGGTGTAAAATCTTGCTCCTACATCTTGTATGTCGAAAATAATAATGTCAATGTTGCGGAGGTCGTTGCTGTCGGGTTTTTTATGGTCCCCATAGAGAGAGACTATCGGTAGACCGGTTTTTTTATCGATGGAATGATTTACTTTTTTCCCTGCTTCGGCATCGCCGCGAAAACCATGTTCGGGAGAAAATATTTTAACGATACTTATTTTTAATGCCAGTAAGCTGTCGACCAAATGTTGATTGCCTAAGCTTGTGGTATGATTGGCACAAAGTGCGACACGCTTATTTTTTAACAAAGGAAGGTATATTTCTGTCCTATCGGCTCCCATTCGAATGTTTTTTTGAGTAACATCTTTAAATACATAATGAAATTCTTGAGAATAAGCCGTAAAATGTAAGACTATAACTATTAATACTCCTGATAGTATTTTCATAAATAAAATGTTATGTTAACAATTACACCATCTAATATATTTTGCAAAGATAGTTATTTTTGTGAATATTTCTTTTATCAAGAGTAAATATTCAGATAAAACTATTTAATTACGATGATTTCAGGGGTAAAAATATGGTTGCTTTCGTTGCAGTCGCGGTCGAGAAGCCAACATTCGAGTTTAATAGTATCATAGGTTGATAAAGGATTATTGAAAAATACTTCTATTTCAATATTTCCTGTTAAGGCTTGGGGCTCTTTGGATGTGTTGATGATGGGTAAGCGGACATTTAAAGTTGCCGGTAAGTCAATTTTCACAAATTGACCCTCTTGCTTCTCATAGTAATCGATAAAGAAGTTATATGAGGAGTCGTTTTCGTTTTCTTTAAAACCAATATTTCCGTCCCCATCGGTAAAGTAAATGGTAAGTATTCCTTTGTCATCTTTTGACGTGCCGTTGTATATTTTCGTAAAACTTACAAATTCTATGTAGGGGATAATTGGAAATTCAGTGATGGGCTTGCATGCGTAAAAGAGAAAGAAGCAAGTTGTAAATAAAATACTGTTTCTAAATATTCGTTTTGAATTCATTGTTTTTTATTCTTCATAGTCCTGCATATCTCCTGAATGCAAATCTTTCTTGGGACGATAATTATTTATTTTATAAGATAATGAGATGTATAGGTGCCGGCTATCGTTTTTACGGGTGCTATAAGCATCGAAAGTATTGCCCGGATTGTTAATGTCTGTACCCCAAGTATGAATCATGCTGTTGCGAGTTGCAAATACATCGTTGATTCGTACTGTTAATGTGAGACTTTTCTTTAAGAACAATTTCTTGATACCGATATCCATATGCCATTGGTCGTCCATACGTCCTTGACCGCTTCCGCCACCCCAGCCGTAACCACTCATGCTGCCTGTGGTTAATATGGGAGAACGGTAATTTGCAGTTAGTTGTATGTCGAAATCCTTGGGTAAGATAAAATTAAAAGTTCCACGGACATTCCAACTCCAGTCGTTCATTAAATTAGGATCTAGCATTTCTTGGCGGCTGTCAATCAGGGTTTGATAGAAACTGCCGTTTATATTCACTTTCCACCATTTAAAAATGGTTTGTGCTACATAAAGTTCGATGCCATACGATTGTGCTTGATCGAAATTCTGAAAGGATGTCATGAAAACAGAATCATTTAGTTGTTCGGTATAGCGACTTATCATTTGATAGCGATGACGATAGAAAATATTGGTATTTACACTTGTTTTTTCTACCATAAATTGATAACCTAATTCAACGGAATTTGTTAACTCGGGTTTTAAATTCGGATTTCCCTTTGTCAGGTTAAAGCGGTCGGAATAATTTACGTAAGGATTTAATTGATAAATATTTGGTCGACGTACTCGCATGCTGTAACTTAGCGAAACGGAGTGCTTTTTGTTAAAATCGTAAACCAAATGCAGGGTTGGAAAAATGTGTGGATAAAAGCTGCGAGTGTTGGTGTCTACATTGTTTAAAGCAAATACATTATTTGCTAATTCGCCTCGTAACCCTACTTGGTATTTAAACTTTTCTTTGATGGTGTTGGAATAAATAAAATAGGCGGCATTAATGTATTCGTAGTAATCATAATTGTTTGCATCCGAAATGCTTTCGGTTAATGTTAAAAGAGAGATGCCTGTAAATTGACTGTAGCGTTGGTTGGTATGTCTGAAAGTAAATTTATAGCCGCTTTCGATACGTCCACCATTCCCTACTGGTGTAACGTAATCAAGTTGAGCGCTGGAAAATTTATTATTTGCAGTAGTCGACTCATTATTATAAAAATCATCTCTTTCTGAAGGAATTAAGTAATTTTCTAGACTTTTGTTAGCATTTTCGCCCCATCGTTGGGTATAATACAAATCGACAATAAGTTCTCTTCCGGCTTTATTGAAATTATGTTTATAATATAAATTTGTACTGACGTTTTGATTTTGATGGGTGTTTGTATTGTTTAACGTATAGTATTTGTTATAGATGGTTGGATTTATGGTATTTGGATTTTTAGTGTCGGTGATAGATTCACTTAATCGTTTGAAGGTGCTATACGAAACATTAAACGATAAAGTATTCTGTTTATCAATGAAATAATCTATCCCGGTACGTACATTATGCGAACGTCCTTTGCTTTTGCTGTTTGATAACTGGTTTAAAAGCGTAGTGTCGTTATTGTAAATAGATTCTCTTTCCAAGGTGCTGTTGTTTATTCTGTTATACGTACGAAAATCATAATTAGCGAAAACATTTATTTTATTGTAACGATAATTCATGTTAACAGAGGCATTGTTTCTTCCAAAGAAATAAAAGTCTTTATCTAAATTGCTGATGCCGCTACCGAGTGTTAACATGCCGTTGAAGCCGGCTTCTTTTTTCTTTTTCAACACGACATTGATAATTCCCGATACTCCGTCGGGTTCGAAACGTGCCGATGGATTGGTTATCAATTCCACACTTTCAATCATACTCGATGGAATCTGGTCTAATGTCAAATTGGTTGGACGTCCATCTATTAGTATGGTAACACTTTCACTTCCACGTAAAGAGATGTTTCCTTCTACATCTACACTCACGGAAGGGATATTTTCTAATACTTCAATGGCAGTTACTCCTTCGGAGGAAATGCTTTTATCGACATTAAACACTTTTTTGTCTAAGTTGTTTTGCAGCATGTCTTTTTGAGCTGTTACGGTAACCCCTTCTATCTGTTGATGACTCATCTTCATGTTTTGCTTTGATAACTGATATACGGGATTGGCTTTGGATATGCTGAATTTTGGTATATATATATCGGCATAGCCTATGTAACTTATTCTTGCAATGTATGTCCCCCAAGGAATGGCAGAAACTAAACAAACTCCTTTTGCATCGGTTATGCCTCCGGTTATTAAAGCTGAATCTTTAGGTGTTAAAATGGTAATTGTTCCATATTCAAGTGGATGACTTAAGTCGTCGGTTAGCGTACAGACAAAAACACCGGTTTTGTCTGTTACTAATTTTTTGGCTTGTTCGTTTAATTTTCCTTGCCCATTTACATGTATCATCCACACGAAGGACAAAATAAGGGAAATAAACAAGCGTATTTTGGAAGAAAAAAAGGTGGGTTTCATACAGTACATTGAAATTAATGCATTAGTTTATGGATAGTTAACTCTATTAAGATAGCTTTTGTTTTGATTTGCAAAGATAAATGTTTTTCTTGATTTTTCTTTATTTAATCAGTATCAAAATCATAAAAAAATAAAAGCATTTCTATGCTTACAAATATATTGCCAAATTTCTTTTTATCTTTGATGTGATAATGTGTTAATTTTATCGCATATTATTTTTGTGTTGAAAAACAATTTGTAATTTACTTTCCCTTTCTAATTTAAATCCCGTAGGGGAGATATATCTGCATTTATTTTTTATTTTCTGTCGAAACAAAAAGAATGGTCTCTTTGTAAAAAATATAAATTTGTCCAAATGAACAAACTCATCATAATGAAAATAAAAATTGGAATATTGTTAATAAAAAAAATAAAAACAACAAGAAAAACGAGCGTAAAATAAAGAGATGATTAATGATGAAATCAATATTAAAAATTATTGCGTCAATAACCAAAATTATTGCGTCAATAAATTAATTTATTGCGTCAATAAAATTAATTATTGCGTCAATAATTTGAGCTATTGCGGAAAGGTTCATTATTAACGAGTTATATATGATGATTTTTTAAAAGAAAACCTTATATTTTTCTTGTTAACTCAAGGTGTATTTCTTCCGGACTTGCCCATTGATAGCTGCTATCGCGTTTAAACCAGGTAATTTGTCGTTTGGCATAACGACGGGTGTGGGTTTTGATTTTCTCTACACTTTCTTCCAGGCTGCATTTTTTATCCATGAAGTCGAAGAGTTCTTTATAGCCAACGGTTTTGAGTGCGTTTAAATGGCGGTAAGGGTAAAGGCTTTGGGCTTCTGCTAATAAACCGGCTTCCATCATCTCTTCGGTTCGTTGGTTGATACGTTCGTTAAGGACATTACGGGGTAGTGAAAGGCAATATTTTTGGATGTTAAAATTGCGTTTTTTAGGTGTGCGTGTACGTTGGGAAGTATAGGATTTGTTTGTTTGCAGGCATACTTCCAGTGCGCGCAATATGCGTTGCGGATTTTTTTTGTCTACTATTTCATAATATTCAGGGTCAAGTTCACGCAATAGATTTAGCATAGAGCTCAAGCCTTCTTTTTCATAACGATGGTTTAGTGTATTGCGTAACTCAGGGTCGGGGTCGGGGAGTTCGTCAATGCCGTAGCACAAGGCGTCGAGGTATAAGCCACTCCCTCCGCAAGCAACAACGACATCTTTTGTTTGAAAGCATTCATCCAATACCGTTAAAGCCTCGGTTTCAAAAGAGGAAACATTGTAATTGTCGTGTATGGAAAGATGTCCGATAAAGTAATGGGGTATTTCGCTTAAAACTTCTGCCGAAGGGGAGGCAGTGCCTATTTTCATTTCTTTGTAAAATTGACGGGAGTCAGCCGATAAAATACAGGTATTATAATGCTTTGCGATTAACAAACTCAGGTCTGTTTTCCCGGAAGCGGTAGGACCTGCTATAACAATTAATGTTTTTTCTTTACTCACAAGAAGTATTACAAATTCGGGTTTTCAAAATCGGAACTAAAGCCATCCAATTCACCCTCGTCGTAATAGACTTCATCTTCATCCTCGTCTTTTATGATATCCATGATGTTTTCTTCTTCATATAAATCATTTTCATGGGTAATGAGTATTTCTTTCTGAGGCATTTCTCCGGAACTCAAGGTGCAGATAGGATATTGCTTTTCTGAAGCAGCTTCGTAGGATTTTAAAAGCTCAAGGTAAAAAGTTTTTATATGCAGAAAATCGTGTTCATAGATTATCCGTTGATGCGGGTCGTCCATATAATCGCTCAGTATGGCATTCTCCATGATGATGGTGGGTTCTTTTTTTATTTCTCCTTCTTCAAGGATTTCTTCATCATTGGGTACATCATTTTCAGTCGACATGTCAACAAGAGTGATTTCACGGCGTTTGTTCCATTTACGGTCACATATATGAAAAGAAGCCAGTTCGTCGGGGCTTAAACCTTTGATGCTATCAATGATACAATTGTGAAAATCCTTGAATGATTGCTTGGCAAGGATTTCATAATCTCTTACAAAATCATCAATATCATCAAATAACAATCTGAATTTATATACGTACATAGCGTGTGTGTTTTTTTTTACAAAAGTATATTTTTTTTATATCATGCCAATGATAATTTTAAAAAATTGCTAAAAAATTAAACAACAATTTTGTATTGCCTCAATGGAGGTATGAGCTTAAATCCTCTTTTAATTTAAGATTTTTTCTAACTATTGCAGTTTCCGTACATTTTTTTATTTTTTTAAGAATTATTATCTGCTAATTTGCTATCTTTGCAAATTAAAAAATATGCCTTATAAAAACAAATATAAAAATATAGAATTTATCAAATGAGGAGAATAGGAATAAGAGAAGAGGATAAGTATGTACACGAACGTCGGGTACCCATTACGCCGGTACATGCACAAAGGTTAATAAAAAAATATGATTTGCAAATGGATGTATTGCATTCGGAAAAAAGAGCGTTTAGTGATAAAGAGTTTCTGAAATGCGGATGTAATATTGTTTCTGATTTGACGAACAATGAACTTATTTTTGGCATCAAAGAAGTGCCGATTGAGAAAATAGCTGCAAACAAAACCTATGTTATTTTCTCCCATGTTATCAAAGGACAGCCGCATAATATGCCAATGCTTCAAAGATTTATGGATTGTAATTGTAATTTGATAGATTATGAATGCATTGTAGATGATAACAATAAACGATTAATATTCTTCGGTCGTTATGCCGGCTTAGCCGGAATGATTAATTCTCTTTGGGCGTTAGGATTGAGAATGAAACATTTGGGAATATCAACTCCCTTTGAGAAATTAAAGCAAACCCATACTTACTTTTCCTTAGAACAAGCAAAGGAAGTAGTGAAGCAAATAGGGCATGATATAAGCCAAAACGGACTGCCCGATGAATTACTCCCCCTGACGATTGGACTCACAGGTTACGGCAATGTGTCGAAAGGAGCTCAAGAAATTTTAGATTTATTGCCTTGCATTGAGATTAGTCCCAAAGAATTGTTGTCTTTGAAAGATTCCAAACAGATATCCAACAAGCATGTGTATAAAATCGTTTTCTACGAAAAACACATTGCCAAACATAAAGAAGGGAAAGATTTTGATTTACAAGAGTTTTTTACTATGCCTTCTCATTTTGAAAGTGCTTTTTACCCTTACATTCCAACATTAAGTATGTTAATAAATTGTATGTATTGGGATAGCCATTACGATAGGTTGATAACCAAAAATATATTGGAAGATTTGTATAAAAAATCCGATTTACGTTTGCAAGTGATAGGGGATATTACCTGCGATCCTAATGGCTCAATCGAAGCTACACATATGGGAACGGAAATTGACAATCCGATATTTGTGTACCACCCCCTTACCCGTAAGCCGACTTTTGGTCATCAAGGAGAAGGTGTTGTGATTATGGCGGTTGATATTTTACCCAGTGAGTTGCCACGCGATGCTTCCGCTGCCTTTGCCGATGCATTGGAACCTTTTATGTATGATATCGCCGCTTGCGATTTCACCAAAGACTTAAACAATTTGACTTTACCTTTGCCTATAAAAAAAGCATTGATACTACATAAAGGCAAATTAACACCTAACTATGCATATATTCAGTCGCATTTAGATAAGTTTAATAAAATCTGATTGTTTCATAGATGAAAAATTTTAGCTTTGAGATTTCTAAACGTAATGTTTTGTTTTTAGGCTATGCTTTTATTCTTTTGTTGTTTGTGTTGAATCGCTTCACCATCATCGTAAAATATGATAAAGTAGAAGCGCTTTATATTGATAAAACAATTGCTTATGATAATTCGGGCTTTCATTCCATCCTCCGATATGTAGATCAAGATACAGCTATACTGCAGCAAATTACTAATGATTTAATATCTATGTATAACATTATTTATAAAGTAGATAGTGAAATTAGATATAAACATTTGAATTATAGTCTTTCGCAAGAAAGTGTAAGAGAAATTACCATTTTTGTTAATAAAAAAGACCCAGGGGATGTGTATGTGTTTACTTTCACAAGCTTTTGGTTGCCCTATATTATCATTGTTTTGTTTATCAGCGCTGTATGGGCTTTAATTATTTTTGTTTTCTTTGAGAAAACAGAAGTTTTTATTTATTCGTTGCGGAAAAACAAAAAAACAAAAAATAATGATTAATTGTAATTTTTTATTTTTTTTTGCGTTAACATATCCTAATCAAAGAAAATGATAAAGAAGTTTTTATTTATTGCGGCAATAGGTATCATTGCCTTTTCTTCTTGTAAGAAGAAAGATTTCAGCTTAAATAGCAACTATGAAGATTTTACTATTGTGTATGCTTTATTAAATCCTGATGATAGTGTGCATTATATGAAAATTTACAAAAATTTCTTAACCGATGGCAATGCCTATGATGCGGCTAAAGATATACGTAATTATAGTTATATCGATAGCATTGAAGTTACATTGGAAGAATACAACGGAACGAATTTAGTGCAAACCTATTATTTTGATACAACTACCTTCATACCTAAAGATTCCGGTATTTTCGCTTTTCCTTTACAAATTCTTTATACATCGAAAATCAAATTAAACAGAAATTATAGCTATAAAGTCGTGGTAAGGAATCTATATACACAAAAAATCACAACGGCAACAACCAGGTTGGTAGGGGATTTAAGTGTAAAATACCCAATTTATTATCCAAACAAAATCAACAATATTACGTTTTTACCGAGGCAACAACAATTGGAATTTACAAAAGGAGAAAATATAACTTTATGTCAGGCAAGTTTTTATTATTATTATACCGAAGTCTTTAAAAATGGGAATCGTCGGCAAGCAGCACCCGTTGTTTTTCAAGCCGGAGAATCAACTACAGAAATAATATCTTATTTTGGAGAAAACTTGTTACGAAAAATAAAAGAAAATGTCAAAGTGAACGATGAGGTAGATTATCGGTATACCGATTCGGTCGTACTCAAGATATATACTGCCTCTAACGATTTATATCTCTATTTGTTGGCTATTTCAGCTTCTACAGGCTTGAATCAGGAACGTATGGAATATACCAATGTAAAAAGCTATTCCAAGGAAGATGATAAATTTGAAGAAGATGGCAATGCATTGGGAATTGTAGCTTCTAGAGGTGTTTATAGTTTAATGTTCGACGAATTATCCAAAACAACTAACGATTCTTTATTATACGGAAGATTTACCGGAGATTTGAAATTTATAAAATACGATTATTAATAGTGGGTTTGAAAATTAAGAAATTTTTTAAGGAAGAATTCATCCATAATCTACGAGAGAAATATAAACTCGTAATTATGAACAAGAATACTTACGAAGAAAAATTTTCTCTCGAGCTATCACTTTCGAAAGTTTTTGTTCTTGTTACCATTTCTACGATAATTTTAATCATTTTCACTATCATTATGATTACCATAACTCCATTGCGAGAATATATTCCCGGTTATGGAAGCAGCAAACAAGGTCAAAAAATAGTCCAGATGCAAATGCAAATGGATTCATTGCAAAAAAGTATTTCAGCCTATGAATTATACCGGGAAAATTTACAAAATGTTTTTATAGATGAAGATTTCTCTCAGGATACTTTAGCTTTTGAAACCAAAGAAGTAGTAAAAAATAAGGCATTGACTTTTGCTTATACAAAAGAAGATAGTATGCTTTTGAATATGGAAGTGGGGAGCCCGATGGTTTCAAATGATCCTTTTATGGTTTCTAAAAAAAGAACACATAACTATTCTTTACTCTATGTCCCTTTTAGAGGGGAAATTGTTTCTAAATACAATCCTATTGAAAATCATTATGGGATTGTTTGTAATTGTGATATTACAGTGGATGTAAATGCTATATCCTCAGGAAATGTATTGTTCGTTTCAAAAGACATTAATTTTCATCATGTTATAGGAATACAACATCCCGATAATATGGTAAGCATCTATACGTTTAAAGGATCTAATTTGCTTGAACAGGGCGATATTGTCAAAGCCGGTCAATATATGGGTTCTGTTTCCAACTTAAGTCCGAAAGTATATTTTGAACTATGGATTAACGGGAAAGCTGTCAATCCGGAGAGCTATATTGCTTTTTAATTCTTTATTATGGGATTAAGGATTTTATATGAAGACAATCATTTAATTGCTGTTAATAAACGTAGTAGCGATATAGTGCAAGGCGATAAAACTGGAGATAAACCCCTTAGCGATAAGATAAAAGTTTATTTAAAAAACACTTACCAAAAGCAAGGAAATGTTTTTTGTGGTGTCATTCATCGTCTCGATCGTCCGGTAAGTGGAGTCGTATTGTTTGCCAAAACTTCCAAAGCCTTAGCCCGTATGAATGCTCTTTTAAAAGATAGAGAGATACATAAATTTTATTGGGGTATTGTAAAAGATAAACCGGAAGAGATAGAAGCAACTTTAATACATTATCTTAAAAAAAATGAGAAGAGCAATAAAGCCATAGTTTCGCATTTGCCTAAAAAAGATTATCTGCAAGCGGAATTAGTGTACAAACTATTGGCTTCTTCCGATAAGTATCATTTATTGGAAATAGAATTAAAAACCGGTCGGCATCATCAAATCAGGGCTCAATTATCTGCTATTAATGCACCGTTGAAAGGAGATATTAAATATGGGTTTCCTCGTACAAATTCTGATGCATCCATCAGTTTACATGCAAGATGCGTGTCGTTTATTCATCCCGTTTCAGGAGAAGAAGTTACCATTGTTGCTCCCGTACCCGATGATAACTTATGGCAATATTTTGAGAAAATGATATTGAACACAGATATAAAATAACAAAAGGCTGTTGTTAGACAGCCTTTTTAAAAACAAAAATGAAAAATATAAAATGTAAAAAATTTTATTTCGTAATGATTAATTTCTTTGAAACTAAGTTGTGATTGTTTCCAAAGATAGCATACATATAAATGCCTGTTGGTAAAGAACTGATGTCTACCATTAGTTTGTTGTTGCCGGTCATAAGAGGTTCTTGATAGATAATCTCTCCGGTCATATTATATATTCGTAAGCTGACATTATCAATGTTTTGTACGGTATATGTAAAATTAACATGGTTTTTAGCGGGATTGGGGAAAGCACTTATGCTTTTTATGTCTGCAAAGCTTTGAACAGCATTTGTAGAGCATTTATATTCAATATAAAAACTTATAGAATCAGCCACATTACTTTCGTCGAAGAAAGTATAGAGCACATAAGAAGTGCCTTGATCTTCGGCTTCAAATTCAGCAGAAAAATTATCGCAATACTCACCGGGATTAATGATAATGCTAACAGGACTTAAATTTGTTTCAGGGGGATAACATTCAGCCCAACAAAAGCTGAAAGTGGCATTACCGCTTTTGAGTAAGTCGTATTTTTTTAACAGAACTCCCTTTAAGGAAGCACTATTATTTTTAACCCTGATATATTGTTGGTCAAAATTATGTGGAACAATTTGCACGAAAAGAGTATCACCGTTATTTACTTTAATATCTGAATGATATAATTCAAGCGATTGTGCTTTTATACTTAAAAGACAAAAAACTATAAAAGTGATTGATAAAAGTTGTTTCATAATTATTGATTAAAATACGGTTAATATTTAACAAAAACTGCACCAAAAAAAATAGTGCAGTGATTTATTTGTAAAAAAACGAAAAAATATCTTAATTTTCTTTCGTATTATTTTCTATGATTGAAACGTAGGATCTTCCGTTTGTTTTTTTCTTAAAAGTAACAATACCGTCTTTGAGTGCAAAAAGGGTATGATCTTTACCCATTCCTACATTTTCATCCGGATTATGTACGGTTCCTCTTTGACGAACAATGATATTTCCGGAAATGGCTTTTTGTCCACCAAAAATTTTAACTCCTAAACGTTTGCTTTCGGATTCACGACCGTTTTGTGAACTACCAACTCCTTTTTTATGTGCCATGATAATTTTTCTTTAAGGTGTTTTATAAAATACGTTAATTAAGCCTCAATATTATTAATTTCAATGCGAGTTAAATACTGACGATGTCCATTTAATTTTTGATAGCCTTTCCTGCGTTTTTTCTTAAAAACAAGAACTTTATCTCCTTTTAAATGGGTTAATACAGTGGCAGATACTTTTGCTCCGGAAACGGTAGGCTTGCCTATTTGTACCTTTCCGTCATTATCTACCAATAAAACTTGATTAAATTCAACTTTTGCTCCTTCTTCAGCATTCAGGCGATGAACAAAGATTTTTTGATCTTTTTCAATCTTAAATTGTTGCCCTGCTATTTCTACGATTGCGTACATGTTTAAATTTTTTTATGTCTAATTTTTGGACTGCAAAAGTACTAAAAATTTTCATTACTTCCACTGTGTTTTTGTAATTTTTTTAATTTTTATATTTTTCTGTATGTTAATTTATTGTAATTTCAAATAAAATTTTTTGGTTAAACGTACATATTCCTCGGAATAAACGCCTTTACTTTCTCTAATATCTATTTTTTCAACAGAATATGATGTTTTTTCTTTTTTCATTCCGGACATAATACGGTGTGCTGTTTTATCGGGGAAAGATTTTACATAGCAAAGTGTAGATAGGAACAAAGCTTTATTTTCGCATATTTGTATGAATTTTCGAAAAGTAGGCAAAGGTAAAATTGTATAAAAAGTTCCGTCTTGAGTGAGTAAACGGGAGGCAGACAAGCAGAGTTCTTCCAAAGATAAAAATTCAGTATGTTTTCCAATGCTTTTTTTATGTAGATGTGGTTTCAGCGAGTTTTCAAAAAAAGGTGGATTGCTGATGATGCAATCGAAAGTTTGTTTCGTATTTTGGGTAAATGATTGCAAACTGATGCAACGAAAATCAATACGTTCTTTCCAAGGTGAGAGGTGAGCGTTTTCTTTTGCTTCGTTGATGGAAGCTGCATCTATGTCTATGCCCAGAATGTGTGCTTTGGAATTTTGAGCTGCCATTAAGCTGATAATCCCACAGCCACAGCCTATGTCCAAAATGTTTTTGGCTTGAGATACTTGTGCCCATGAGCCGAGTAATACGGCATCTGTGCCTACTTTAAGTGTGCTCTCATCATGTGCTAAGCTAAATTGTTTGAAATGAAATCGCGACATGGCTAAATCAGTTTATTTTTCCTATATAGTTCAACCAAGCATCATGGTTGCCATTGAAAACATTGATATCTACATGCCCTTTAACACCTTCAACTTTTCCGGTATGTGTTTTTTGCCAAAATACCCATTGGGGAGGTAAACTTTCTTTACCTTTGAAAGAACATATCCATAGCTTATGGGTTGGAAAATATCGTTTGATGTATTTGTGATAGCATTCCATATTGGTATATATCATCGTTTCTTTTCCACTTTCTTTTTCAACTGTAGCGATGAAATCTTTTAAATTTTTAACAGTAGTTTGATAATTGAAAGAGGAAGGTCCATATGTTGGATGTTCTTCTACATCTATTACTAAAGGTAATTCAAAGTAGTTGTTTTCTATAGCTTCTAAAAAGTTATCGGCTTGTGCCTTACCATTGACATTAAAAACAAAATAATGATATGTCCCGGTAGGAATGCCGGCATCATTCGCATCGGCATAATGTTTTTCAAAATAAGGGTCCTGGTAACGGCTGCCACTGGAGGCACGAATAAAAACGAAATCAATTTGAGGTGCTACTTTTTCCCATTGGATATATGTTTGATAACGGGAAATGTCGATGCCGCAGATGGTGTTTGTCTTTAACATTTCGTTGATAGTTAAGTAGGGGGAGGGATGCCTGTCTCTGAATTTAAGAAAAAGCAATACTCCAACGACAAGGATTCCCAACAACGCAGGAATATAAATTTTTTTTTTCTTTTTTTTCTTTTTATTCATTACGTATGCATAACGAAGAAAAATTAAAATAATTGAATGATAATTTACAAAGAATCGTTAAAAATGGGAAAAATAATTAATGTATGAAATGATAGCTTTTGTCATTTATTTTTTTGTATTTATTTTAAAACAAAGGAAGGCTACATACGTTATAAAGATGTAAATTATCAGGAAATAATGAATAAAAAAATATATATACTTATTATAATTTTAGCAATATCTACACAAGTTAAAGCACAAAAGACTATTCCTTGTGATATAGAAATTGATAAAAAAGCACAAAAATTATACGATAAAGCACGCAAAGCCAGCAGCAAGGGTGATAAAGCAAAGGAAACGGAATATTATTTAACAGCTATTGAAATACAAGATGATTGGGTGGCTCCTTATTATCAATTGGGTATTCAAATAGCCTACAAAATTGAAATACAAACTCAAGATTTTGAAAAACTATACCCTCGTGCCCTTGAATATTTGGAAAAAGCAGTATCCTTATGTCCCGAATACAATCCTGCAGCTTATTTTTATTTAGGTAAAATTTATTATAACATCGCTGCATACGATAAAGCTGTTATTCACCTGGAAAAGTTTTTGGAGGATCTCGATAGAATAAATCCACAGGATATAGAAAAAGCGGAAAAGTTGCTTACTTTTTCCGAATTATATGATAAGATGTACAATCATCCGGTTCCTTTTGAACCTAAGCCTGTTACTGGGATCAGCAGTCCTGATGATGAGTATTTAGCTACGATTTCTCCCGATAATGATTATTTTTTATTTACAAGGAGAAAGCTGGTAAATGTCCCACAACGTTACGGTGGTAAAAATAAAATGGAGTACAGAGAAATATTTACCATTAGTCAACGTCAGCCCGATGGAAATTTTGATTATGGAAAGGATATGGAAGAACCTTTTAATAAGAGTAAAAATGAAGGGGGACCTACCATTACTGTTGATAATAAATATATGGTTTTTACGAAGTGTGTGGATGTTTTATTGAGTCCAGGTTCAGATAAAACGTATTATAATTGTGATTTATATTTTTCGGAAAACATAGATGGTTATTGGACTCCTATCACTAATTTAGGAAAGAATATCAATCGCGAAGATACTTGGGAGTCGCAGGCAAGTATTAGTGCTGACGGGCAGACTTTATTTTTTGTCAGCGATCGTGAAGGTGGAGTAGGAGGCTATGATATTTATTTTTCAACCCGCGATGCTTCCGGCAATTGGCGTATGGCTCAGAATTTAGGCCCATCGGTGAATTCAAAAGAAAATGATAAAGCTCCTTATATTCATAGTGATAATAAAACACTTTATTTTTCATCTTGGGGATATCCGGGTTTGGGAGGTTATGATATTTATATTTCACGCCTTGCAGAAAATGGGCAATGGAAACGACCTGTCAACATCGGCTATCCGATAAACTCGGAGGATGATGATGTGGGTTTGTTTGTTAATACGTTTGGGGATAAAGCCTATTTTGCTTCCAATCGGCATTCAAATAGTTATGATATCTGTGAATTTGACTTATATACCGATGCACAACCGCAAAAGGTATTGCTTGTAAAAGGCGAAGTCGATTATGACAGGGAAAATGCTGCTGATATTGAAATGAAATTACAGAATGTAAGCAATAAAACAATGCAAAGCATTAATGTGGATAAGATTAACGGTAAATATGCTTTTATCATAAACGAAACGGAGGACGATTATGTGCTTTCAGTCAAACAACAAGGAGCCGTGCACGATTTGCATTATATAGCTTCTAAAGAATTGTTGGCGGAAGGGAAGCAGGAGTTGGCAAATTTTGATATGAAATTAGAGCCGATTGAAGTAGGCAACAGTTATAAAATCAATGATATTTATTTTGCTACCAATTCGTCGGAATTAACGGAACAGTCGAAACATGTTATAGAAATACTTATTGATTTCATGAACGATAATCCCGGTATAGAAATAGAAATACAAGGACATACCGATAATATAGGTCAACGAAGCGATAATATGGTATTGTCTGAAAATCGCGCGAAAGAGGTGTATCATTATCTCATCGAGCGGTATATAGAATCCTCTCGATTAACGTACAAAGGCTTTGCTGATACCATACCTGTTGCCGATAATGCTACTAACGAAGGAAGGGCATTAAACAGAAGAACCGTATTTGTAATTCTCAACAAATAATCACTTTTCAACTTTTTTTGGCATATTCTTTCACTTGATGTACAAATGCTTGTAGCCGTGTTTCGAGTGAAACGGAATCTTGTCCGTCATACGCAATATTAATAAAAGGTATATTATTGTAATCCTTACGAAATGTATCACTTACCGATGCCACCAATGTGCCTGGCATACAGGTAAAAGGCAATATGGCAGCCATGCCGGCAACCCCTCTTTGAGCCAAGGCAACAGAACTTCCCATCGAGATAATAGGGTCCCCGTCATAATATTGATTTACATAGGGATTGCATAACTTAAGAATCTCGTTGAGTGAGACATTTTTTTCGATATCGCTGTATTTATCAATGCCACGAAGCAGTGAAGCAGCGATGAAGTCTTGTCCGATTTCTTGTATGTAGGCTTTTATCAAAGCCCTTTTGTCGTTTTTCCATTTACTGTCACGTTTGAAACGATAGGTAGAATATACTATCCATTCTGAAAAAGGGCCTATCACTACTTCAACGCCTAATTCTTCCAAGCGATTGGCTATGTTCCCATTACAACCTGCATTGTCGCGCATGAATATCTCTCCGATAAGAGCCACAAGGGGTCTACGCGTGCTTTTATCTACTTCAATTTTTATAAAATCATTGGCGATATCTACTATCAATTGGCGTAATCCTCGTGCTCCTTTTTCAAAGCATTGTTCCAAGCGGGCAAGTGAATTTTCATACAGCAAGAGAGATTCTCCTTTATTTTTTTCGTAGGGTTTGGTTTCTCTGTATAACTTTCGTAAATAGTCAAATACTACCATTCCTTTCCATGCATTAATTCTGAATTTCTGTCCGTGACTACCAACTAAATCTTCATAAGAAGAATCGTTGGAAGGGGTTATGAGTTCAGCTTCTTGAAATCCCAGCCGGTCGAAGAGTATTCTGTGAAATTGATTGTATTGTCCAAAGCGGCAAGGACCGTTATGGTCGGGCATGAAGAAACTTATTTTAGAGGGATTAGCGCCCGGTTCCATAAGCTTTTTAATAAAACTACCTGTGGTGCAAATCATAGGGAAGCATTCTTTGGATGAAGTGTATTTTCTGCCAATAGCCAGGTCTTCTTCCGTTTGTTTCGGGAGTACTTCGGAAGGGATTCCACAATAACGTGCATTGGCAGCAAGTAAATAACCATAGTCGTTCATATAGGGAAAATATAACACCCTGTCCTTTGTGGGAGATGCCAGACTCGGTCTGGGTCTATGTATCTCTGTTTCTTGCTTTTTATTGGAAGCAACGCCTTTTAAACTTTCCATAAAAGCTTCGATACGAGTAATCATACCTTCATCGTCAGAGTGCTCATCGACTTCAATATGTAAAAAAGGTTTACCTGTTAACTCTTCATTCACATAAT
>JAQVNO010000144.1 GCA_028703095.1 Bacteroidales bacterium | reverse complement strand
GTCTTGTCAGGTAAAATCATCGCGATTTTTGAATATTCAAATTGATACGGGTAGGTAGTGTCGAATGGTTGATAGCTGTGAGGAGCAAATCCCATTCGATAGTAAGCTTTTGGTTTCGGTGTATATACTTTTTCTTCACAAGAGATAAACAGTATTGTTATTGCAAAACATATAAGTAGAAGATACTTCATTTTTTCAATATTAATAGGTGCAATTTTTGATTAGCAATCAGCATTTTGAGGGGTTCTCGGAAAGGGAATTACATCGCGAATATTACTCATGCCGGTAATAAACAACATCAAACGTTCAAAGCCCAAGCCGAAACCACTATGGGGTGCGGTTCCAAAACGCCGTGTATCCAAATAATAATGTAAGACTTCTTTATCCATTTTACGTTCTTCGATAAAGGATTCCAGTTTTTGTAAGTCCGATTCTCTTTCGGAGCCACCTATGATTTCTCCAATTTTCGGAAAAAGAATATCCATGCCCCGAACGGTCTTTCCGTCATCGTTTTGTTTCATATAGAAAGCTTTAATTACTTTTGGATAATCGGTAATGATGACAGGCTTCATGAAATGTTTTTCAACAAGATAACGCTCATGTTCCGATTGTAAATCCACACCCCAGGAAACAGGATATTCAAATTTTTGTTTTGATTGTACTAAGATGTCGATGGCTTCGGTATAGGTTAAACGTACAAAGGGATTTTTAATGACAGATTCTAATCGTTCTATCAATTCTTTATCGAACATGTCGTTTAAGAATTGTAAATCATCGCGGTTGTTTTGTAAGGCATAACGAATTAAGTATTTGATAAAATCTTCTGCTAAATCCATATTGTCGCGGATATCGTAGAAAGCCATTTCAGGTTCTATCATCCAGAATTCCGCTAAGTGACGGGGTGTATTTGAATTTTCCGCTCTGAAAGTCGGACCGAAAGTATATATATTTCCCAATGCCATGGCACACATCTCTCCGTTTAGCTGTCCGGATACCGTAAGGCTCGTCAGCTTTCCGAAGAAATCTTTGCTGTAATCAATACAGCCTTCGGTGGTTTTTGGCGGATTGTTCAGGTCTAAGGTAGTAACCTGAAACATTTCACCGGCTCCTTCGCAATCGGCACCGGTAATGATGGGAGTATGGATGTATACAAATCTTTTTTCATTGAAATAGGTATGAATCGCATAGGACATGGCATGACGTAAGCGCAACACACAACCGAAATAATTGGTGCGAGGACGTAAATGAGGGATTTCTCTCAGAAATTCCATGCTATGGCCTTTTTTCTGTAAAGGGAATTTTTCCGGATCGGAAGTGCCGAGTATTTCGATTTTTTCAGCTTGAATTTCAACAATTTGTCCTTTGCCGAGAGAGCTTACTAATTTTCCGGTAACGGAAAGACACGCTCCGGTAGAGATTTGTTTAATCAGTGGCTCATCAAACAGATTCATGTCGACAACTATTTGTAAGTTATGGATGATAGAACCATCGTTCAACGCAATAAACGTAACGCTGCTATTTCCTCTTTTGGTTCGAACCCAGCCTTTGATGGTTACATTGTTTCCGATTCCGATTTCTTCTGTTTCTTTGAGTATATGATAAATTTTCAATGGAGTTGTCATGCGAAATTAAAATTTAATGAGTCCCTTCTTGTGGTTAATAATAAAATTTTCTAATTCATCAATATCTATGTTTTTAACAATGATGCGTTTGTTTTTATCCAACACGAAAATTTTGGGAGAAGATTTAATATCATAGGCTTCACGGAAATCAATATTTGCTTTGTTATTTCCGACATTTATCCAGGGGAGTTTCTTTTCGCGGAGGTAATTTTTCCATTTTACAGAGTCTGCTGTTAAGCAAATAGCAAAAATATCCAAACTTAAACTATCTTTTGCCCGATTATACAACTCGAGTAATTTGGGAGTAGTAGTTTTACAATGTCCGCAATCGGTATCCCAGAAATACATAATGGTATAATCGGTTTTAAAGTCATAATTGGTATGAAAAGCCCCATCGATATCGGGCATAATCAACCAAGGAGCAACTTTCCCAAGCAGTATAGGTTCTAAAATGTTTGCACGTTCAATCATGTTTTCCAAAACAGTTTCATCAACCCAAGGACATAAGCCTTTTTCATAATAATTGCGAATAAGATGAACGAATATAGCATCATGTCCCAAGTATTTGCTTCGTTCATAGCGGTTGCTTAGATACCATACAATGTATTTAAATAATTCCGGATTGTCTTTACTTTTGTTTATCAATATATCACTGTGTTTAATGATAGAATCAATAGCAGGATGCATTACCTTTTCATAATACTGATTTAAGAAAGAAGCAAAAACAGGAGTATATACCAAGGCTTCTTCGGAAAAATCACAATTATCCCAATAATGTTCGAAGTAATACTGGTATTTCCAATTTGAATCGGGATAAGATTCCGGTTTCACTTCCGGTATTTTTACTTCTTGATTTAACTTTTGTGCTTTGGCAAATAAATTAGTAGGATGGTTTTCAATAAACTGCCGGGAATATGTTTGCATAGAATCGTATATGGTTTTTATTTGACTTCTATAGGATTCTATCAAATTATTATCAGGAGAAGCTTTGGCTTGTTCTTCTTTGATTTTTTTATTTACAGTTGAACCGGCTATTTGTTGGGTAATCATGTAGGATGTGAAAGCATAAAATAATTCGTTCTCGGGAGAATTAATAAAACTCACATTGTTAGAGACATTGGGATTGTTAGGGTTTAATTCTTTTGATTGAACGGTAAAGAAAAATGAAGAATCAACCAGAAACTCCATATATTTCACATTGTTTTGACCGGCTAATATATACACTCCTCTTTTTAACGTGTCGGTTCCTTCCAATATAAAACTATAAGGATTTTTTTTCGTAGGATATAAAGTGTCACGCAAATAGGTGTGTTCGCCGTAATAATTGGCTAATAATAATACGGTATCGGGAATGCCCGGTAAATTAAAAATGATTTGATACGTTAAATCTTTCTTATTTGGAGATTTTCTTTTCTGAGCAAATAGCTGATTTGAAAAACTAAAAATACATAGAATGCTAATAATTATCAAACGGTTCATTATAGTATATTTTAAATAATAACATTTTATAGACGTAATCTTTATTTTAATAGTTGCTTAATGCAAAAATAAATTAGATAATTCCTTCCCTTATAATATCATGCAGATGTACAACTCCGACATATTCTTTATTGTCGTTAATAACCAATAAGCTTGTGATATTGTTTATTCGCATGATTTCCAGCGATTTTACCGCCATTTCATTTTCATTAATAAGTTTAGGTGCCCTAGACATAATGTCTTCGGCTTTTATGTTTTGAATGTTTTGAGAGGATTGCAACATCCGTCGTAAATCCCCATCGGTGATGATGCCGACAATCTTGTTGTTATTGATAACGGCAGTAACGCCTAAGCGTTTGGAAGATATTTCGTAAATAATTGTATTTAAATTATCGGAAGGGTTAACCTGAGGTTTTTCATTTTGTTTGCATAAAGTTTCAACTTTGAGGTATAATTTTTTACCTAACACTCCTCCCGGATGAATGCGAGCGAAATCGGTATCAGAGAATCCCCGCATGGAAATCAAGCAGGCAGCCATTACATTTCCTATTACTAATTGAGCGGTTGAGCTGGTAGTGGGGGCAAGATTGTTGGGACAGGATTCTTTGTCAACGGTACAGTTTATTGTATAATCGGCATGCTTTGCCAAGTAAGAGTTTATGTTTCCTACGATAGCAATAATTTTATTTCCCATCATTTGAATCATGGGCATTAACAGTTTAATTTCAGGAGTATTGCCGCTCTTCGAAAGACATATAACAATGTCGTGAGTTTGAATAATGCCTAAATCCCCATGTACGGCATCGGCAGCATGCATGAAAATTGCAGGTGTACCTGTGGAATTGAAAGTAGCAACCATTTTTTGTGCTATAATAGCGCTTTTGCCGATACCAGTAACAATGACTCGACCTTCGTTATCGTTGAAAATTTCATGGATACACGCTTCGAAATCATCATTAATGAAATCTTTTAAGCGAACAATGGCTTTTGCTTCTTCAGCAATGCACTCTTCAGCAAACTCTTTTATGTTTATTTCTCTTTCCAATTCTTTTATTTTTAGATGTGCAAAATTACATCATTTTTTTCTTTTGTTACCTTAAATATTTTAAATTATGTATGTAGTGCCAAAAAACAAGGATTATTCATTGTATGTTAAAATTGATAGGAGAAATGGAATTGAAGAAAATTGTTTCTTAATCCGCTAAAGACTCTGGGACGTATATCGTGGCTGATGCCTATGGGTGTGAGTGAATAACCATAGCGGAATGTGAAACCGTAATGTTCTTTTAACATATAATTAATGCCAAGCAACATTCCTAACTCAAAGAATTTAAAATCATAATTTTCTTCATAGACATTATCCTCATATCCATACCTATCATATATTTTAGTATCGACTAACATATTAAACGATAATCCGCCGCTTAGTGATAGGTCTCGAACAAACATCCAATTGTACAAAACCGGAATTTCAATCTGATGCAATGACATACGTGATTTATT
>JAQVNO010000143.1 GCA_028703095.1 Bacteroidales bacterium | reverse complement strand
TGCGGTGAAATTTGCCACAGGGGTAGGTTTGATAAAAATATAATCAGTAAGGGATACTTTGGTTTCACAGCCCATGGTGTCAATAACTTTTAAAGAAACCGAACGGAGCCCGGAAGTGTAATAAGTGTGAGTAGGGGCAGCGGTTGAAGATACGTTTCCGTCTCCAAAATCCCATGCATAGGAGCTAATATTATTGCCTCCGGGATTTACTGTAGGTGTAAAAGTAACGGGTTCACCAGGACATACAGAAGTATAGTTTGCAACAAATGATACAGTTGGACCTGTTGAAATCCTAATGTAATTTGTTTTAGTGATTACTTCTGAAGTGCCATCGCTATATCTAACAGTAAGTGTAACTGTATATACACCGGCTGTAGTGTATTGATGACTGGCAGGATTGGTATAGATAGTAGTTGAACCATCTCCGAAATCCCACTCCCAATAAACACCGTTTCCTGATGTTTCGTTAAAAGTAACCATTACAGGAGCGCATCCTTGGGTTACATTCGCAGAGAAATCAGCGTATACTTGAGATACTAATAATGATAAAAAGCTTATAATCAATAACTTTTTCATAATGAGATATTTTAATATGTTTTCAATATATGTTTTCTTTAACTTGGTAGTCGTAAAAAGGCTTCAAATAGTTGCCTTTCATTTGAAAATTATTTGCAAAAATATAAAAAAAAATAACATAATCAAGGGGCATTTTGAAAATGACAGAATAAGTAGGAATTTATCTTTATAATAAATCATTTTACATTATAAAAATAATTGTTTACTTTGTTTTTATAGAAATAGTTTAGACTTGGAGGGATTGTTTTGTATAATTCAATTTCTTTTTTTTGTTTCAGTTTTTCATCTAATAATTTGGAAGGAGGAGTAGGGTGTATTTCTTTTGCAGTTTTTGATTCGCGTTTTTCTTCTTTTTCTCTTTGAATTTCGGCTCGTTCAGACTCAAGTAAACGTGTCATTATCTCTTGTTGACGATGCATGGTTTGTTGATTGATGATTTTATTCACCAATTCTTTTTCTGTTTGTTCCATTTCTTTCATCAGTTTGTCTAATTGTCCGTCATAGCCTTTCCCTTCTTTTTTTAATTGCGATTGGTAATCTTGCATCATTCTGCGAATGGCTTCTTGTTGTGCTGCCATGCGGGCAAATTGCTCGCTTATGGATTGGCTGCCTGGTTGATTTTTTTGCCCTTCGCCTTGTTTTTGTCCGGGATTTTGCATTTGCTGTCGGAGTTCTTCTAATTGTTGATTTAATTTTTCTTGCATTTCCCGTAAGGACTTCATGCTTTTACTTCCACTCGATCCGGGTTTAGTGCCTTTGTTTTTTTTGCATGAACCTGTTTCACAAGAAGAATTATTTTGGGATTCTTTCATTTTGTTCAGTGATTCCGCAAGCATAAGAGCCAAATCATTGAGTCCCGTCATTACATATTGCTGCTTGGAAACAGCTTGATTATAATTCGGAGCATACCGATAATATTGTGGCATTATATCTTGTGTCATTTGAATAGTTTCTAAAATTTGTTTTTGTGCATTGTTAATGTTAGCGATTTGTTTGGTAATGTAGGATGATACTTGTTGTTGCCTGCGAGCTACAGCAGAAATGGAATCTTCTATCATGCGTAAATTATCTTTCATTTTTAGTTGTTCCTGAATGATTTGCTGTAAAGCCGGGTCTTGTGGTTTTGCCTTTGAGAGCCGAATCATTACGTCTTCTTGCTCAAAGGAAACTTTGATAATATTGTCAAGTATTTGTCGTATGGCACGCATGTCTTCTTCGATATTCTCTGATTGCTCCTCTTGCAAGGAAGATTCCATTTCTTCTGCCATTTCCTGCATTTTTTCTCCTGCTTGTTTTTGGCTTTCAGCAGAATTGGACTTCTTGTTTTTCTGCAGTTGATTTACTGCTTCACTCATCTTTTGTTTAATTTCTGCTTCCATGTTTTTCAAATCAGGAATAGTATAGGGGTCTTCTAATCCTTTGTTGATTTTTTCCAATGCTTTGATATCTTCCATCATTTGTTGAAATTCATTTTGCAGCTCTTGTTGTTTTTCCATTTGTTGCTTACTATCGGCATCTTTTGTTGCAGTTTCTTCTGCTAATTTTTGTTGTTTTTCGGCTAATTCAAAAGCTTTTTCTAAAGTTGATTCAAATTTTTTCTCGAATTCCAATTGTTTGAAAAGTTCCAAATCGCGATCCAATTGTTTGTTGAGTTCTTCGGTAGACATCTCCATTTTTTGCAATATATCATTGAATTTATTTTTATCGATATTCTGTTGCATGAGCATTTGTATTTCATTCATTGTTTGTTTCATCTCATCGGTAAATAAATCGTTGAAACGTTTTTGTAATTCCTCCTGTTTACGCATCAATTCTTCATCCAAAGGATTGATTTGATTATTGATTTGATGTTGCTGTTCTTGTTGAGCAGTAACACTTTCAATTTCCTTTTTGATATTTTGTAATTGTTTTAACAGCCCTTCCATTTTATTTTTCTCTTCCCATCCCGGTTGATTTTTGTCAATCATTTTTTTCTTGAGGTCTTCAATGTCTTTCAGTATCTTCTCACTTTCTTTCATGAGTTTATTAAGGTCTCTTTTGGTTTGATTGCTTATTTCATCCGATTTTTTTTCAATCTCTTCTGCTGAAGGTAAACGATATTCCATGCTTAATGAACGGGTAGATTTGCTCCCGTTAACACCGTCGTTGTCCCATATTTCAAAATAATAGGTGAGTTTGTCGCCTAATGCTAACTCTAAGGTTTGTGCATCGAAGTAATAGTAAAAATCTTGTCCGTTAAGCGATACGTCAATGGGAATGTCTATCTGCTTGTTTTTGGGAAGGCTGTCTTTATCATTCGAGATGGTATACACAAAGTTAAGTTTTTTAAAGCCATAATCATCGGAAATATTACCTTTGAAATAGAAGCGGTCGATGAAAACGGAATCATTCATCGAGATAACTTCAATTTGAGGGTAGAAATCGGGGATGACATTAATAAAATAATGTAAAGAATCTTTATTAGTGATGTATTTGTTTTTATTGAATACCGTATAGTTTATATTTTCCATGATATGCATGGAATAGGTAAAAATATCGGATTGTTTGGAGAGAATGTATCTTTTGTCGGGAAAATTTAAAATGACTTCTTCTGTATTTCGGGTGTTGAATTTCCAGCTTACTTTGGTTCCCTGGGGAATGTTTAAGTCTCCGTTATTGTCGACAGTTTCATTTGTTTTATGTATGTATGCAGGATATTCCAATGCAATGGAAAAATTTATCATCATCGGTTTGGGAAGTACAGTTAATTCGTAATAACGTGTTTTTACTTCATCTGTAATAAATCTAAATTCAATAGTTTTTTGTACATTTTTTACGACATAAAAATATTTACTGTTGGATTCCCTTTCCAATTTGTAGGGATTATCGTTTATTTCAATGTAAGCATCTTCAGGCATTTCTTCTCCTTCGAGTCGTATATGTAGCGTGAAGTCTTCATTTTGAAAAGCATTTAACGCATCGTTTTCGATGATAAACCTATAAGGTGCTGGCTTTTCGAATTGCGTAGTGTAATGCATGATGCGATGGGTGGGTTCCGTGAAAACACGGGCATTCCAAAGGAATATAAAGAGAATAATCAACAATGGGATGGCTGCATATTTGATGTATTTCAGGTTTTGCCTGATGTTAATGGCTTTATGAAAGGTAAAAGGTTTTATTTGTTCGATTTTAAAATCAATGGAAGCCAACAGCAGTTCCATGCTTTTCACTTCTTGCTTATCAACAATAAGTTGATTTAGTTGAATGGTGTTTAGTAATTTATCGTCAATTTCGGGGAAATGGGTTCCGATAATTTTAGCTGCTTCTTCATAGGAAAGTCGTTTTAGAATACCGCTTTTTTTTAATAAAGGGATAATTATTAAGAAAACCATTACGGCAAGATTGATGCTTACGAAACCGTAAAAAAGTACTGTCCGCAGCAAAGGATTTGAATAAGCGAAATATTCGAAGACGGAAATAATCAGAAACAAAGCCAACAGGATGGCGGCAAACAGTATACTGCCTCTTATCGCAATGTTATGGTAGTACTTGCGAATAAATTTTTCAAGTTTCTGAATTAAAATATCGTTGTTTTCCACAGTTAATGAAACGATAAAAGCAGTTTAATAGTATTACGCCTTTTGTATTTTCTCAACCCTGCGGCAATGTCGACCCCCGTCAAAATCAGTAGTAAAAAACAGATGCACCATTTCGATGGCTATTTCTTTTTGAATAAAACGGGCAGGCAATGCCAAAATGTTGGCGTCGTTGTGTTGACGGGCTAAGACCGCCAATTCCGGCAGCCAGCACAAAGCGGCACGTACATGTGGGTATTTGTTTGCTACCATACTTACGCCATTGCCTGAGCCACAAATAAGAATGCCGCGTTCATAGGTTCCTTTGTCAATATCTGCTGCCAAGGGATGAACTACATCGGGATAATCCATGCTGTCGGTTGAGAAGGTTCCGTAATCATGAAACTGATAGCCTTCTTTTTCCAAGGTGTTTTTAATACATTCTTTTAACTCAAATCCTGCATGGTCACTAGCAATG
>JAQVNO010000142.1 GCA_028703095.1 Bacteroidales bacterium | reverse complement strand
ATTGTACTTTTGCCCATGAGTAAATGTGTTAAATTTCGAAGTACAAATTTACTCAAATGAGAAAGGAGGTTTAATTATCTCCTTCTCTTTTTTTTATTTTTTTATCGGACAATAGTGAAATAAAATATAAAAAATAACTTATATCTTTGTAAAAATATTTCATAAATAATATTTTTGATTAAATACTTATATACGAAAAGTTTCGTTAAAAAAACATGAGCCCGTTTTACATGAAAAAAATAATAGTATTTTCATTAATTAGTTACATTACATTTTTGTCTTATGGTCAAAAAGTAGGGCTGGTTTTAAGTGGTGGTGGTGCCAAAGGCATGGCTCATATTGGCGTTATCAAGGCTTTGGAAGAAAACGGTATTCCTATAGATTTTATCAGTGGAACTTCCATCGGGGCTATTGTAGGAGGCTTGTATGCTGCCGGATATTCAACCGATGAAATGGAAGCTTTTTTTTGCAGTGCTGAATTTGAAAATATTCTTGCCGGAAAATTAGACGATAAATATTATTATTTTTTTAAGAAACAAGATATTAATTCTGCATGGGTGCAATTCAATTTCGATTTGGATTCTGCTGTTTTTACCCCTAATTTATCTTTGAATATTGTAAGCCCCTATCAAATGGATTTTGCTTTCATGGAGTTTTTTGCTAAAGCCGATTATATATCAAAAAATAACTTTGACAGCTTATTTGTTCCTTTTCGTTGCATCGCAACCGATGTTACCAATGGTGCAGAAGTTGTGTTGGATAGCGGTTCCCTCAAGGACGCCATTCGTGCTTCCATGACCTATCCCATTTATTTTAATCCTATACGTATCAATGGAAATTTAATGTACGATGGGGGCATTCTCAATAATTTTCCAATTGATATTATGTGTGATATCTTCAATGCTGATTATATTATAGGAGTTTCCGTTTCTTCCCCTCAAAAAGAACCTACAGAAGACAATCTCATTGCAACACTCACCAATATGATTGTTGAGAAGAAGCAAAATCATGATTTTTGTAAAAAAGGAATCATTATCAAACCCAATGTTCCTAATTTAAATGTTACTGATTTTCAACAAGGAAAGAATGTGATACAAATCGGCTATTCTTCCTTAATAGATAGTCTTTCTATTATTCAAGCTAATATTAAACGTAAGGTTTTAGCTGAGGATGTTGAAGAAAAAAGAAAAGAATTTCGGGATAAAGCCAATAAAATTATGATTGGAAAAGTCAAGGTGGTTGGTTTAAACCCATCTCAATCTATTTTTATTGAAAATATTATTTTAGATAAAAATGAAATCATCACTTTGGAAGAATTAAAAGCACGTTATTTTAAGATAATTGTAGAAGATAAAATCAAAAATTTATATCCTTATTTAGTGTATGATTCTTTATCTAATTATTATCAGATTATCTTACATGCAACCCCCGTTAAACCTTTTCATGCAAATTTTGGGGGTTATATTTCGGCAAACGCTTATACCACATTATTTTTGCAATTGCAATACAAATATCTTGGCTTACAATCAATTGATGCAGGATTAGATGCTTATTTCGGAAGATTTTACAATTCATTGGTTGTTTTTACGCGTTTAGATTATTACAAAACACCTTTGTTTTATCAATTGGTAAAAATTGGGTATAATCGTTGGAATTATTTCAATACTTACCGCTCTTTTGTTGGGAGTGAAACACCCTCTTATTTGATTCATGAAGAAACTTTTTTTGATTATTCCATTGCTTTCCCGATTGCAAATAAAGCAAAATTATACGGTGGTTTTACGGTTATGCATACCAATGACCGTTATTATCAAAGTAATATCTATTTAAAAGAAGATAGCTATGATATCAATCAATTTAGTGGTATTTCTCCTTTTCTTGTTTTTGAATACAATACATCCGATTATCAGTTTTATTCTACAGAAGGCTTACATTTAAAAGTCAAACTTGAATATTTTGAAGGAACTGAGATCAATATACCCGGAAGCACTTCACTACTTACAGAAAGTTCATCTAAAAATCAGGGTTGGTATAATATAAATGCAAATATACATAAAGTTTTCTCTTTTGGAAAATGGTATAGTTTGGGATTAAAAAGTCAAGCTGCTTGGTCAAATCTTCCCCTTTTTGCAAGTTATAATGCTACTAAATTACGCTCTAATTATTTTGCCCCTACACATGAAAGCAACATTGCTTATTTACCGGCTTATCGCGACCCTTGTTTTATTGCTATTGGCTTAAGTAATACATTTAAATTATACAAGCGTTTACAACTTCGGCTGGAAGGGTATTATTTTCAATCGATAGTTTCTGTTGTTAAAAAAGAAGATTATTCTCCCGTTTACGATAAATATTTTTCTCGATACGCGCTCATGGCCTATGCTTCCTTAGCCTATATGACTAAATTTGGACCCATTGCTTTCAACCTTTCATGGTATTCGCAAAACGACCCTAATTTCATCTATAATTTTAGTTTCGGATACTTGATGTTTAATAATAAAATTTTCTAATCCTGATGTATAAAAGCACCTATAAAATACTTCGTTTTTTATGTATTATTTTTTTATTGATTTTCATAAATAAAACCGGCATTCTTAAATCCAAAACTATCTCAGAGTCTTCCCTTGTCGACTATGTTTCATGGCCTGATTCTGTCTTGCAAACCATGAGTTTGGAAGAAAAAATTGCTCAATTGCTAATTTTACGCATTTCCTCAGACAAAACCATCTCTGAAACACAAAGCATTATGGATACTATTCAGAAATATCAGGTAGGAGGCGTTTGTTTTTTTCAAGGAGGAATTGCAAGACAAGCATTGATTACAAATCAAATACAGAAAACAAGTAAGATACCGTTATTTGTCAGCATAGATGCCGAATGGGGATTGGCCATGCGTTTAGACAGTGTAGAATTATTTCCACGTCAAATGGCATTAGGGGCAAGTTATGATACCACACTTATTTATGAAATGGGAGCAGAAATTGCCCGACAATGCAAACGTATGGGAATACACATTAATTATGCTTCTTGTATTGATGTTAATTCCAACTCAAAAAATCCGGTAATTAACAGTCGTTCTTTTGGCGAAGACCCACACTTAGTTGCAGCATGTGGCATTGCCTATATGAAAGGGATGCAAGACAATGGAGTGATGCCGGTTGCCAAACATTTTCCCGGTCATGGCGATACCGATATGGATTCTCATTATAAACTACCCACTATCAAACACAACCGACAACGTCTCGATACCATCGAATTATTACCTTTTCAAAAAGCAATTAATAGTGGCATAAACGGCATCATGGTAGGACATTTGAATGTTCCTGCCTTGGATACAAGTGCAAATTCTATTTCTTCAACTTCAAAAACAATCATTCGTTCTTTATTAATAGATTCCATGCATTTTTCGGGATTAATAATAACCGATGGCTTAGAAATGAAGGGAATTGCCGATTATTATCCCGCCGGCGAATTAGAAGTTAACGCATTGGAAGCAGGAAATCATATGTTATTATTACCCGCCTACCCCTACATTGTCATTGAAAAAATAAAGGAGGCTATACAACAAGGGATTTTAACAGAAGAGGATATAAACGAAAAATGTCTTAACGTTCTACGAATGAAAGAAAAATACGTACTTCCAAATTACAAGGTAATTGATACGACACATTTGTTTGAAGATATTAATTCTAAACGAGCTGAAAATATTTATCAAGGCTTAACAGAATCTTCGATTACATTATTGAAAAATGATAATGATATCATTCCTTTTCAAACTATACCCGAATCACCAGTGCTGCATTTTCGAATAGATAACAGCAATCGTACGGATTTAGAAACGTTATTATCAAAATATATACCCCTAGAAACAAAACGTATATCGAATTCCGATTTAGTCCGTAACCAAAATGAATTGCTCAATTATAGAGATTCCGGAGGATTTGTGATTGTAAGTTTGCACAATACGTCACAATATCCAAAAAACAATTATGGACTTACGACTGAAGCTATTTCATTTCTTGATACTTTAAGTAAAAAATCGAAAATCATTTTTCTTGTAATGGGGAATCCTTATTTACTGGATAATATTCCTTTTACAGATAGATTTGCTGCTATTATTATTGCTTATCATCCTGTTCCACAAGCTGAAAAAGCCGTTGCAGAAGCATTGTGTGGACTCATTCAAATACAAGGAACCCTCCCTATTTCATTAGCCAATTATCCTTATAAAACAGGGATTCAACCTAATAAAACTTCTATCTCAAAAATTGATTTCCCTGTAATTGATTCTTTAGCAACTCTGGGGATACAAAAAAAAGCCTATCCGGGATGTCGCATATTGATAGCACACAAAGGAGATATTATTTATAACAAATCCTTTGGTAAACATACGTATACAGGAAATATTCCGGTAAAAGAAAAAGATGTATATGACCTGGCATCCATCACAAAAGTAGCGGCAACAACCCTCGCTATCATGAAATTATACGACACTGACAAAATTAAATTGCATGATAAACTGTCCGAATACTTACCTTATTTAATTGGGACTAATAAAGAAGATATAAGTATTGCCGAAGTGCTGACACATACGGCAGGCTTAAAGGCTTGGATACCAT
>JAQVNO010000141.1 GCA_028703095.1 Bacteroidales bacterium | reverse complement strand
AAAAATGATTTGTAAATCTTTGCGAAGGCTTCTCATTTTGGAAGTACTGAGTTGAGAAATGTTTTTGCCGCGAAAGATAATATCCCCGCTTTGGGTTTCTATCAAACGTAAAATGCTTCTACCTAAGGTTGTTTTTCCACATCCTGATTCTCCTACCAATCCTAAGGTTTCTCCTTCATAGAGTTTAAAGCTTATATTATCAAGAGCGTAAAAATATTCACGCTTTTTCCCGAACGTTTTAGTCAGAGGGTATCGTTTCACTAAGTTGTTTGCTTCAAGGATGGGAGTGCTTGTATACAAGTTTTCGCTTTGTTGATTCCATTCCGAGGGAGTAATGATATTTTCTTGAACATCTACCTCTTCATGTGATAAAAACTGATGGATAGTAGGCAGTTTTTTTACCCGTTTATCAAGAGGAATTCTACAGGCTAACAAGCCTTTGGTGTAGGGGTGTTGCGGTGAAGTGAAAATAGAGTGAATGTTTCCTTCTTCCACTTTTTCTCCTTTGTACATCACAACAACGGAATGTGCTATTTGAGCGATAACACCTAAATCGTGAGTTATAAAAATAATACTGATAGCGTGTTTTTTTTGTAAATCAAGCAAGAGTTCGAGTATGCTTTTTTGAACAGTAACATCGAGTGCTGTTGTAGGTTCATCGGCAATTAAAATATGAGGTTTGCAACTGATAGCCATAGCTATCATCACACGTTGTTTTTGCCCTCCCGAAATTTCGTGCGGATAGGCATTGTATATTTTTTCCGGATCGGGAAGTCGTACTTCTTCCAATAATTCAAGGCTTCGCTTTCGTGCTTGAGCCTTTGAGAGGTGCAAATGCAATCGCAAGGATTCATTGATTTGATTGCCGCAACGCATGGAAGGATTCAGGGAGGTCATCGGCTCTTGAAATATCATGGCAATGCGATGCCCGCGAAACTGACGCATTTCCTTATATCCTAATTGTAATAAATCAACGGTTTTTTCTTCACTGTGAAAGTTGATGTGTCCCGTGTACGAAGCATTATTAAGTAAACGCATGATAGATAATGCCGTTACCGATTTTCCCGAACCCGATTCTCCCACAATACCCAGTGTTTTGCCTTTGATAAGGCGAAACGACAAATCGCTAACTACACGCGTGTTCGTTCCCTCCGATGTAAAATCTATGCATAGTTTATCAATGTCAAGTATCGTTTCTTCCATGCTGTTTATTTGTATTAATCGTCGTACTCAAAATCATCTTCTTCCTTCTTCAGTTCCGGTTTATAAAAATCAGATTTGAATATATCCTGTTTATTCATGGGTCGGTATTGATTTAACCATTTGAAATCCTTTAGGAGTATATTCATTTTATCTTCTTCGGGTGCTAAATCTCCTTTTACTTCTTCAAAAAAAGTAATGGTTGACACTTCATTATTTTCAAAATTAATCCGCATTTGTTTCGATGCCGTTTGGTTGACTCCTATCAATGCGTTTGACTCATCCATTACATAATACAGGCATTCGGCTTGAGCATTGACAAAGACATAATCAATGTTATTGTTTTTGAAATAAATAAACATATGTAGTCCTTTGATTTGATTAAATTTTTGTTCGGAAAAAACATCTTCACAAATGAAGGAATTTTTAATCAAATGCATTTCTTTAATATCTTTATTCACAATAAACAAGCGGATAGTATCAGCCAATGTTTGGTTTTTATCGAACCATACGATAGGGCTGCGATACATGATGATAATGGAATCTTTTGCCCAATACACCAGAGAGTCGCAAGAGCCTTGAATATCATCTCTATAAAAAAGAACCCGATGATGTGCCGTCACATAATCGACGTTTTGAGCGCTGTCGAAACTAGCCCTGATAGAATCGGCATGTAGAAAGAGACTGTCTTGATTGTCAATAAGAATGGCTATGGCACTGTCGGTAATAAAGGCATATCCCATTGCTTTATCGTATTCGGCATATTTTCCTAAGATTAAAACATTTTCAACAGAATCGAAAATACGTACGTTGCGGTAGGCTTTCCCTTTTTCATTCATACGATCGTACCAAATAATATCTGCTTTTAACTCTTGGTCTTCCGTGTTTATCTTCGCATTTTTTTCGAATTGATACATATCCTTTTCGGTATCGTACCATCCGTATTCGCAATAAACGGTGTTTTCATCGGAATAAATATGCGTAGGGCTTAAGAAATAGGCAATTTTTGTTTGGGTGTTGTATTTGAGGGTGTCTGTTTTTACCGTATAATCGGGAGTGGTTAAGACAACATCCTTTTTAAAGAAAACGTCTTTGGTCGAAGTATAATACCATCCTTGTTCACTTACAAGGGTATTGCTATCATTAATGATTTCTCCACCGGTATCGTAATAACCGTAGTTTTGATTACGTATAAAAGTTAACTTATCCGTATACAACACACTATATTCATCGGAAAGCATAACTTCTTGTTCGATAGTAATAATTTTTGTGTTACCGTCATAAACCAAATATTTACCATAGAGATGTGTGCTATCGTTTATATGAATAATCAATTCTTGACCGAAGGCTTCGATAATGTTAGTTTTTTCATTATAAAAAGCGGTGTCGGCATAACAAATAGCTCCTTCATGTTTAAAGATGACATTGCCGGTAAGGATTTGTATGTCGGGATTTAATGTTGCATCGTAGCGAAGTATATCGGCGGTACAATCTATTTTTTTTCCTTTGGTTTTTTGTGCGGATGTGTTTAGCGGTAGCGTTAAAAGCAAACAGCAAAGCATGAATGAAGTAAGAGCGTAAAAGAATGGTTTTATCATGGAGTTATTCATAATTTGTTAATCGTTTTCCCAAGTGAAAAGTTATAAATCCTGTGAAAAGCAGGTATTGTTTATGGGTATATGCCATTTTTTCGACGGGAGGATAATATGCATCTAAGGCGAGCCCAAAATCAAGAGCCATAATAGTAGCATCTTCCGCACTAAAATCAAAAGTAAAGCCGGTTTTGAGGTATAAACCGGGGTGTATTTTTATTTCTTTTAATCCTTTCGCAAATGGGGCACGGCTATATATATTGGAAAGGTCGTGTAAAGCAGGATTGTATTTTTCTTCGGCGATTTCATACGAATTTCCGTCAACAAATTTAATCACCAGTAAATATACAGGTATTGAATAACCAATGGATGCTCCGCCATATAAGAAATAAGCGGTAGTCATCCCCCCCCAGTAGGGTTTGGTGTTGATAATACGGGTGAAGCCGTAACCTATGCGTGTTTGGAAAAAATTATTTAATTTTCCATAGACAAAACTTTTGTTTTCGTAATCGTTGATTTGGTAGCTTGTCTTACCGCGTTGCTCTTTAATATGTCGATAATAGGTTATTTCGAAATCAAAACCGGATTTGTAATGGATAGAATTTTGCTTGCCAACGCGCCCACCCAATCCTAATCCATTGGTATGTATAGTGCCGTATACATTCCATTCTTTCTTGCGAAAGGATAATATTTCAGGATCGCCTATGCCAATATCTTGTGCATTAATAGAAAAGATAAATGCATAACAAAACAAAAGTAAAAAGAATGTCTTTTTCACAGCTTATAATGAGTAAGACATTAAGTAAATATATGAGTTAAACTTTGTCCGAACTTGTTTCTACTGTTGCATCGGTATACGTCGGACAACGTTCAAATGTATTACATGCTGCAAGAATAAAAATAAAAGATAGTATAAGTATGGTGATTGAAAATATTTTTTTCATGTTGATAGTATTATAACAATTTAAATAATGCACTTTTAAATCAATAATGATATTGCAAAAGTACATAAAAATTAATAATAAACAACGGGATTATACTTATTTTAATTAAAATGTTTATTTTTGCAAAGTTTTTCATGCTTGGTATAATAATACATAAAAAATTGATGGAAATAAAAATAAATCCCGATATAGAAGCAAGTTGGAAACAGGTATTGGAAGCCGAATTTTCCAAGACTTATTTTGCCGAATTAAAACATTTTTTGGTAGAAGAAAAACAAAAGCATATTATTTTCCCTCCCGGCAAATTAATTTTTAATGCTTTTTCATTAACTCCTTTTGATACAGTGAAAGTAGTCTTATTGGGACAAGACCCGTATCATAATATAGGACAAGCACATGGATTATGCTTTTCTGTTCCGGACGGGATTCCGCATCCTAAATCATTGATTAATATTTTTAAAGAATTGCAGGATGAAACGGGTATGGCAATACCACGAAGCGGCAACCTGGAGAAATGGGCAAAACAAGGGGTGCTACTGTTAAATGCTAGCTTGACGGTAAGGGCGCATCAAGCGGGCTCACATCAAAAGCAAGGATGGGAGCAATTTACGGATGCAGTGATACAAGCTGTATCAGATAAAAAAGAAGGCGTTGTTTTTTTATTGTGGGGAAAGTATGCTCAAGCAAAAGCAAGTATGATTGATTCCAAAAAGCATCTTATCCTTACAACAGTTCACCCTTCTCCCTTGTCAGCATCGAGGGGATTTTTTGGTTGTAAACATTTTATTCAAACCAATGAATTTCTAAAGCAAAAAGGATTGGATCCCATTGATTGGGATTTAAATAAATCAGTATAACCTATCAAAAAAAACAAAATATGGAAA
>JAQVNO010000140.1 GCA_028703095.1 Bacteroidales bacterium | reverse complement strand
TTAAGTAGTTTTGCAAAAATAAATAAAAAAGATGTATATGACACTCGATGAACGAATAAATGCCTTTGAAAGATTAGGTAAGGTGTTGAATGCTAACGATAAAATTCCCGAAGAATTTTTCACCGATGTTTTGTCGGCAGCCTTGCAAAATTTTGAAAATTGCATTCAAAACGAATATTTACATCATTCCTGGTTTATTCCTGAGTTTATTCGTAAAGCAGTCGAAGGTATCAGAGGCATGCTGGAAGGAGAGAAATTAGGGAGGTGGTTGGCTGCCTATCCTGCCTTGTTGCAAAAAACGACATCTAAAAGGGTAGGGGTCATCATGGCCGGAAACATTCCTATGGTTGGTTTTCATGATTTCTTGTGTGTGCTCATGGCGGGCGATGTTTTTATCGGTAAATTATCGTCCAACGATAAGCACTTACTTCCTTTGCTGGCAGAAGTGTTATGTGTGTTGGAACCTCGTTTTAAAAACCATATTCAGTTTACCGAAGGAAAATTGGAACAGATAGATAAAATTATCGCTACCGGCAGTAATAATTCAGCCCGTTATTTTGATTATTATTTTGCGAAATATCCGTCTATCATTCGTAAACATTGCAATGGGGTGGCTATACTCGATGGTACGGAAAGCGAATCGGAATTGGCAGCTTTGGTAGATGACATTTGTCTTTATTTCGGCTTGGGTTGCCGCAGTATTTCTAAAATTTACGTTCCCGAAAACTACGATTTTACGCCCTTGTTTCTGTTGCTGGATGCTTATAAACCGCTTTTTAGCATGCACAATGCCTATTTGAATAATCTGGAATATCAGAAAACAGTGCATCTTATCAATCTGATTCCTTTTTTAGATCAAGGTATTATGATGTTTAAGGAGCATCAATCCATTGCCTCTGCTATCGGGATTGTCCATTATGAGTATTACAAAGATATAGAAGATGTATGGCAAAGCTTAGCCTTGCAAAGCGAGGTGATACAGTGTATCGATAGCAGGCAGGCTCGTGGAGAGGTCGGTCTTCGTTTCGGACAAAGTCAGTTTCCCGAAGTGTGGGACTATGCCAATAAAATAGATACTATATCGTTTTTAATAGAAAATTCTAAATAAAGCATATGATTACAATTAATAATATAACGAAATCTTACAATGAATTAAAAGTTCTCAAAGGGATAGACCTTGAAGTAGCTAAGGCGGAGATAGTTTGTTTGGTAGGAGCATCAGGTGCCGGAAAATCCACCTTGCTACATATTATGGGAACTTTGGATAAGCCTGATACGGGAGAGGTTTTTATTAATGGAGATAATGTGTTTGCCTTGAATGATAAGAAACTGTCTGCTTTTCGGAATCGGCACCTAGGTTTTGTATTTCAATTTCATCATTTATTACCGGAGTTTACCGCAGCAGAGAATATTGCTATGCCGGCTATGATTGGCGGAGATACACGTAAAAATGCCTTGCATAAAGCGAATGAATTGCTTGAGATGTTTGGCATGAAGGATCGTGCGGAACACAAACCCTCACAGTTGTCGGGAGGTGAACAACAACGGGTTGCAGTTGCCCGTGCGTTAATAAATAAGCCCTTGGTTGTCTTTGCCGATGAGCCTTCCGGAAACTTAGACTCTGCCAATGCGAAAGAATTGCATAGCTTGTTTTTGGAATTAAGAGATAGCCTTCAACAGACTTTTGTCATTGTAACCCACAACGAAGCCTTTGCAAACATGTCTGATCGTACCTTGCAAATGAAAGATGGATTGTTGCACCTTTAATACATTCTTATTCGATTGAAACGGTGCTGAAGCTTCTTATAATGTTGCCTTCCCTATCATAATGGATTTCCTTGCCTGTCGGACTACTCTTTTCGTACGTACGACTTTGTATTGTTTTCCCTTCTGCGTTGTAGCGTTTCAGCATGCCGGCACCTTTGCTAAACTGCCCTTCGCCAACGAGAAAACCTTCTTCATCAAAATATTGCCATAAGCCTTCGTACTGGTCGTCGACATAAAAACCTTTGACTTGTTCTTGCCCGTCGGGATAGTAATAGTAAAACGGACCGTTTTTCACACCATTTTTATAGGTGCATTTTTGTATAAGCTTACCATCCTGATTGTAAGTAAAGGAAGTGTCTTCCAATATTCCCATAGCGTACTGATAGATGCTTTCGATGTGCCCGTTGGAATGGTAACGTTTCATTTCTCCCTCCAACAAGCCTTTGATATAAAAAGCTTCCAATCGTTTGTTGCCGTTTTCGTAATACCATATTGCTTTTCCCTGTGTTTGTTGTCGGCAATAGCGTATTTCCGATTCGAGGTTTCCTTGCGGATAATACGTCTTCTTGGTTTTGCAACAGCCACTCATCAAGAGTAAAAGTATGATAGATACGCTTGCTGTAAATGTGATTCGTGTGCGCATACTCGATATAGGTTTTTAATGCTGCAAATATCGTATTTTTTTTTAAAAGAAAAGCCTTCTTATGAAAATATATTTCTATGTGTTTGGTAATAAAAACACTAACGAAAAGATAAGAGAATTTCTAAAATTATCCGTTACGACTTGACAGGTATTAAATTATAATGTACTTTTGCATGCAAGGTCTTCGTAGCTCAGTTGGTAGAGCAATTGACTCTTAATCAATGGGTCCAGGGTTCGAGCCCCTGCGAGGACACTATTAATATCTATTATTTACCATAAAACGTTGAACAATATAACATGTTCAACGTTTTTTATTATATAAATACAATAAAATAATGTATAAATAATATGTAATTTCGTCCCTATTTCGCCCCCAAAAGGTTCGGGGGTACTGTACCACTTGTCGCATTTTACAAATTGGGAAAGACATGGTACAGAAAAACAGCATAATAGGCAAAAAAGCCAAAAGAAAAATGAGGTATGTTTTATACCTTATTTTTTGTTTGAAACAATAAAACGTTGAGATTTAAGATATATATGGGACGTCATGTACCATATGTCGCATATTTGTGTAAATGATTAAAATTGAATATAATGGAATGTAAATTTTGCGGAGGAAAGTGTAATAAAAGAGGTTTACGTAAAGGAATACAAAGCTATCAATGTAAAGAATGCAAACGTTACCAACAAGCAAGCTATAAAAGAAAACGAATTTTGGAAGAAAAATACGAAAGTGTACGGAATTTAACAAGAGAAGGAAGCAGTATAAGTTCGATATCAAGGTTATTGAAAATATCAAAATCGAGTGTACAACGAATTATAGAACGGATAGCAACTAAAATAAAAAAGCGTGAATATCAAGAAAAAGATCAAACGTATGAAATGGATGAGCTACGAACTTATTGTGGAAATAAGAAAAATGAAAGTTGGGTAAGTTATGCCATTAATAAAACAACCGGCAAAGTAATAGCTTTTTGCGTAGGCAGACGAACCAAAGAGAATCTAAAAAAAGTAATAGACAGTGTATTGTGTTTAACCCCAAAAAAGATATATACCGATGGATTAAACATTTACAAGAGCTTAATCCCTGAAACTATACACAAAGTATTTGAACACTGTACCAATAAAATAGAGCGGATAAATTTAACATTGCGAACCCATATAAAACGATTATCGAGAAAAACAATTTGTTTCACAAGGAGTAATGAGATGTTGGAAAATTGTATAAAAATATATTTTTAATAATTTAAAGGAGTAGAAAAAGTTTTAATTTTTATTGAATTAAGCGTAAAATAATAAACAAAAAAACTATACATTTGCAAAAGGAAATGAGAATAAAATGGATAGGTTGGAAAGAATTAAATCTTATAAAAATGGGATGAAAGGATAGTCTATAAATAGCTAATTAACAAGGTTCTTATTTTTTTAATGACCTGTAAAAGCACAAATTTTCACCATGGATCAAGAGAAAAGCAAGGATAAACGACCGACAGGGGTAAATCACAAGGCGAGAGCGGAGAAGAGTTACAAAGATTCGCTATCGAAGGAATCGCAACAAAAGGGTTCTTCATCGAGCAGTGCTCCCGACAATACAGCCGGTAATGGCGACAGTCGTCAGGCGAAAATCAGTTTGCCGACAGGCGGAGGAGCCATTCGCGGCATTGGCGAGAAATTTCAAGCCAATCCGGTAACGGGCACCGCTTCGTTTACCGTACCCTTGACGATTAGTGAAGGTCGTGGAAAGTTTACGCCTCAATTAGCTTTGAGTTATGATTCGGGAAGTGGAAATTCGGTGTTTGGATTGGGCTGGAGCGTAGGCGTTCCGTCCATCACGCGAAAGACGGATAAAGGTTTACCGAAATATAACGACAATCCCGAACATGAAAGCGATACCTTTATTTTATCGGGTGCCGAAGATTTGGTGCCTGTTGTTAATAGTAGTGGTGTACGAATAAGCCGAGAAGAAGGCAATTACACGATTTATACCTATCAACCGCGAACCGAAGGATTGTTTGCCTTGATAGAGCGATGGGTAGACAAAACAACCCATATCAGTCACTGGCGCAGCATCAGCAAAGAAAATATTACGAGTGTGTATGGATTACATGACAGCAGATGTATGTATGATCCTGATAATACGTCGAAGATATTTTCCTGGCTGTTGGAAGAAAGTTGGGATGCCAAAGGCAATCTGATGCGATTTACCTATAAAAGCGAAGACGGTGTCGGTGTAGCGGCATCGTGTTATGAAAATCCGCGTTTGAAAAAAAAC
>JAQVNO010000139.1 GCA_028703095.1 Bacteroidales bacterium | reverse complement strand
GAGTAGGATAGGAGCTTGCTTTTCAGCTTCCTCTTTCGTTTTCCCATCGCTTATTAGTTCTTCAACTTGACGTTTATATGTATCGTTAAAAATAACATAGTATTTCCCTACCAATTTATCTCCTTTTAATCCTGATGTCAATGGTGTTTCTCCCTTACCGTATTTTTGCCAGGCAATCATAGATTTACATATGTGAATGCCGCGATCATTCACCAAATTAACACGAACAAGCTTTTCTCCGTTAGCTTCCAATATACGTGATATGGATTCTCCCAATAAATTATTACGTACGTGTCCCAGATGTAAGGGTTTATTCGTGTTTGGTGATGAAAATTCAACAATAACAGCTTGTGAACCGGCTTGAGGATTCCTTCCGAAATTTTCGTTTTGCGAGGCTGAAAGTAGAAAATCTATCCATACATCATGTTTCAACGATAAGTTTAAAAAACCCTTAATAATATTATAATTATCAATGAATAATATTTTTTCGATAAGTTTTTCTCCTATCTCTTTAGCCGTGATATCAGGTGATTTTTTTGATAGCTTTACAAAAGGAAAAACCACAACAGTAAAATCACCTTTGAATTCTTTATTCGTTTTTTGTATGTTAATGCTTTCAAGAGGAATCCTTTGTTGATAGAGCTCCTCAACAGATTCTAAAACAGCTCGGGATAGGATATTTTCAAATTTCATAGAGGTTTATTCTTAAGTTGTTATGTGATTTCTTTCTCCGAAAATGGCACTTCCGATGCGTACGATGGTGCTGCCTTCTTCCATGGCTATGTAAAAGTCATTGGTCATGCCCATAGATATTTCTTTGAAATACTGAGTATTATAAAAATATTTATTTTTTAATTCAGAAAAATATGTGTATAAGGTTTTAAATTCTTGGCGTATTAATGTTTTGTTTTCGGTATAGGTAGCCATTCCCATTACTCCGCAGATGTGGATATTTTTCATTGATTGAAAATTTTCGCTTTCCAATAATTCTGCAGCCTCGTCGGGAGAGAATCCAAATTTAGTTTCTTCGGTAGCAATGTAAAATTGCAGTAAACAGTCAATTGTGCGATTGTTTTTTAATCCCTGTCGATTGATTTCTTGAAGTAACTTCATGCTGTCAACACTATGTATGAGATGTACAAAGGGAGCTATGTATTTAACTTTATTTGTTTGTAAATGGCCGATAAAATGCCATTCTATATCTTTGGGTAAAGCTTCCCATTTGGCTTTTATTTCCATTGCTTTGTTTTCACCAAAGTATCGATGTCCTGAGTTGTACGCAACGTGAATATCTTCTATGGGTTTTAATTTAGATACCGCTATTAGTTTGATAGCATCAGGTATATGGGATGATATTTTTTGTAAATTTTCGATTATAGGATGCATATACAAATATTTTTTTACAAAAGTACATGAAAAAAGGATACAATCATTCAGATATTACATTTCTAATAATGAAAATCTTTATAGAAATTTTGCTATAAAACATCTTTTCTCAACAAACTATAGACTTCCAAATCGGTAAAATGTCCGTCGGAAAGTAATTCTCCATCACGTTCAATCCCTTCAAATTGAAATCCGTTTGTTTGCGGAATACGTTTGCTGGCTAAGTTATTAACGGCACATTTTATTTGTATGCGATTCATTTTCAAATGTTCGAAAGCGAAGGTTGTCAGTTTTTTCAATGAGGAAGTAATGAGTCCTCGGTGTTGAAAATTCTCTGACAGCCAGTAGCCGATTTCAATTTTTTTATTTTGATTGTCAGCATCTTTAAACCCAATTAAACCGGCAAATGCATGCTTATAGCGGATTACAAAAACGATTTCATTTTTTGCAATACAATCATTGATAAACGCTAATGTATCCTTGATGGTGTTGGTAGTTTCAACAAATGGTAGCCATTTTCGCAAATAGTCTCTTTGCGAGTCGATGGCGTTGAAAATATCTTCGGCATCCTCTTTACTGATTTGATGTAAAGAGATGGAATCGTTAACTATTAATAGATGCATGTTTCTTCTTCAAATTCATTGATGATATCTATGAATTCCACCGGTAGTTTATTTATTACAAAATCAATAATGTTAGAGGGGATTTCTTTATAGTAAGCAGCAGCGATTCCTCCTGTCATGCAGGCAATAGTATCGCTATCACCGCCGATAGAGATGGCTAAGCGTATAGCATTTTCATAATCAGAGCTTTCTAAAAATGCTGTTATTGCTTGCGGTACTGAATTTTGACATGTTTCTTGAAAGGTGTAGGTGGGTCTGATTTCATCAAGTTTAAAATCAAGCGCATAAATAAAAGTGCTTTGGATAAAACTTTTAATTTCTTGTTTTGATTTTCCGATTTTTGCCAAAAAAACGGCAGAAGCAACAGCTTGTGCACCTTTAATTCCTTCGGGATGATCATGGGTGATTTCTGCCGATAGTTTTGATGTTTTTAATACTTTTTCCAAATTATTGAAAGCAAAACCTATCGGGCTGACTCGCATTGCGGAACCGTTTCCATAACTATTATAAGGTAAATGGCTTTGTGTATGAATCCATTCTGAAAAAAGACTGCCATAGCCACGGTCAGGATATTTTTTTGCGTATTCTGATAATGTTTTAGCAAAATCTTTTTTATGCAAAATACAATCAGCAACGGCAATGGTTAAAACAGTATCATCTGTGAAATCACATGCAGGATTTAATAAATTAAAATCCGTTGTTTTGATATTGTCAAATTCATATAAAGAGCCAATTACGTCACCTGCTATAGCTCCAATAATAGTTTTTGTTGTATTTTTCATGTTAATATGTTAAATTTATAGAATTTCTTTTTTTATTTTATCAATTAATACTTGAGCATGTTTCAGAGAAGACTCCATGCTTTGTCCTGCAATGTGCGGACTGAGAATAATATTTTCTGATTGAGCAAGATAATGCATAGTATCATCCCATTCTTTAGGAGGTTTTATGTTTAATTGTATATCTTCATATTCTAATACATCAAGTGCTGCGGCAATTACTTTTCCTTTTTGTAAATGGAAAACCAAATCTTTGGTGTTAAGTACTTTTCCTCGTGAAGTATTGATGAGAAAAATATTTTTATGAAAGTCGTTTATCCACTTTCCGTTTACATAGTAATGATTTTCAGGAAGATAATTAATGTGTATGCTGATGATGTCGGCATTTTCTTGTATTTGTTTCAGGTTTACTTCTTTCACAAAATCATCACCAAAATTCTTTTTGTATTTATCATATGCTAACAATGTGCATCCAAAAGCTTTTAACTTTTTGGCGACGCACATTCCCATATTCCCGTAACCGATAATGCCTACTGTTTTACCGCATAGTTCAATGCCTCTGTTTGCCCGGCGATCCCAAATTCCTTGACGTACTTCTGTATCAGCTTTTTTTAGGTTACGCAATAGCGACAAGATACTTGCAATTACATATTCCGCTACTGCATCAGCATTTCCTTCCGGAGAATTAATGCAAGCAATGTTTTTAGATTTCGCATAATCAATGTCAATATTTTCCATGCCGGCACCTATGCGAGCTATAAAACGTAATTGTGAGGATTTGTCAATGATTTGTTTGTCAATAATAAACTTACTTCGAATAATATAACCTACATAATCTTGAGCTGTTTGCAGCAATTCATCGTAAGTAATATTCTTTTTAATACAATGAAAGTCCATCGCATGAAGTGCTTTTTCCATGCTTTGATGAGGAGAGTCTATAAATAATACGTTTCCTTTCATTGTGATTATGCGTTTAATATTTTTTTAAGTGTTTTAAACTCTTTTTTATAGATTATAAATAAATATAGTAGAATAATACTTGTGTTGATAATAACCTTTATTAAAAGAGAATTTTTTCCGAAATGTTCAAAGGGTATGATATAAAAACTTAAAATTACCAAAAAAAGGGAAGTAAAGATATAGAATCCAATTTTTTTAAGATTGTAATCAATAGGATAAAATTTCTGTCCTAAGTAATACGAAGCGATTAGCATCGACAGATAAGTAATGAGATGTGCAAGAGCAGCTCCGGTATAGCCTATTATCGGAATAAGTGTAAAATTAACGGCTAAGGTAATAGCAGCACCTCCTAAGGAAATATAGGCGCCGTATTTGGTTTGCCCGGTTAGTTTATACCATATGCTTAAGTTGAAAACAATGCCTAACAAGAGATATGCAAATAATAAAGGAGGCACAATGTGTAAGCCTTCGTGATAGGGTTTGCTGATAAAATATTTTATAAAATCAAGGTATAAAGTTGTTACAAGGAAGATAACAGAGCAAATGATTACAAAATACGTCATTACCACAGAATAGGCTTCTTTGGCATTTTTTTCTTTATATTGTGCAAAGAAAAATGGTTCTGCAGAATAACGGAAAGCTTGTATAAACAAAGACATGATAACAGCTATTTTAAAACAAGCACTATATACGCCCAAATGATGCATCGCCGTATTTAAATCATTGGATGATAAATTTTTTATTAATATACGGTCCATGGTTTCATTTACAATTCCGGCTAATCCTAATATTAATAAAGGCATAGCATATACAAGCATTCGTTTAATAAGCGTAATATCTATCTGAAATTTCAGTCCTTTACAACTGCTTATCAATAAGAGTATTTGAAATATTGAAGCAATTAAATTGGAAATAAAAATATAACCTACTCCGATAT
>JAQVNO010000035.1 GCA_028703095.1 Bacteroidales bacterium | reverse complement strand
GTTATTTGGGTGTCAAACCCGGCTCGGTTACGCCTTTCGGATTGATGAATGATACAGAGAAACATGTGCATGTCTTTATTGACAATGCTTTGCAAAAGGCAGAAAAACTAAGTTTCCATCCTTGCATCAATACCGCTTCGTTAATCATTACAAAAGAAGATTTTATACGTTTTTTGCACCTAAGTGGAAATACCTCGGAATGGATTCAATTATATTAATAAGGTGATATGGAAAAAGAAATCTATAATTATCATTTGCTGTCGAATGGGATTAAATTGATACACAAAAAGGTTGATTCATCCATTTCACATATCGGCATTGTGGTCAATACCGGCACACGCGACGAATTGAAAAGCGAAAATGGCATTGCCCATTTTATTGAACATGTAATCTTTAAGGGAACACACAAACGAAGTACCTATCATGTTTTATCGTATTTGGAAAATATAGGAGGAGACTTAAACGCTTATACTACAAAAGAGGAAACTTTCTTTTATGCCTCGCTTATGAATGCCTATATAGAAAGAGCCGTCGAATTGCTTTCGGACATAGTATTTCATGCCTCGTTTCATAAAAAAGACATTGATACCGAAAAGGATGTAGTAATAGAAGAAATAAAATCCTACAAAGACAACCCCTCGGAGCTGATATTCGACGAGTTTGAAAATCTGATTTTCGATGGGCATCCTCTTGGCACCAATATTCTCGGTACCCAATCGAGTGTTAGAAAAATAAACCGACAAAAGATAGAGCAATTTATACAACGCACCTATCATACCGATCAAATCGTAATTACTATAGTCGGGAATGTACACTTTAAAAAATGCATCAGGCTGGCAGAAAAATATCTGGGGACTCTTAGGGAGAACAGACGCAATTTTCAACGACTTCCATTTACGGATTTCCGTGTCGAACATCAGATAAAAAAACATCACGGCATGCAATCACATGCGGTGATAGGGCAAGCATTGCCGCATTTTGACGAAAAGAAAAATCATACTGCTATTTTATTAAACAACATTCTGGGCGGACCGGGACTCAATACCCGTTTGAATTGGGCGGTTCGCGAAAAAAACGGCTATGTTTACACAGTTGAATCTTCGTATGCTGCTTTGAGCGATGTCGGCTTGTTCAATGTGTATGCCGCTGCCGATGCCAAAAATATGGATAAAACCCTTGAGCTGATTTACAAAGAAATGGATAAATTACGAACGAAAAAATTAGGCAGTTTACAATTACATCGTGCGCATCTGCAACTTATAGGACAAACATGCATTTCGCATGAATCCAATCTAACCGAAATGTTATCCATAGGGAAAAACCATTTGCTTTACAAAGAAGTAGAAAGCATAGCAAGTATTATTAAAAAGATTGAAAATATTACTTCCTCCGATTTGCTTGAAATGGCAAACGAGATGTTGTGTAGGGAACGCTTGAGTTCGTTGATGTATACAAAATAATCTTAGTAAGCTCTCGCAAAAATCACTCTTTCTTTCGAAGGTTTACCGGAGTAAATACATTTCCCTTCTTCCTGAGGATTGTTTAACGGAATACAACGTATGGTAGCTTTGGTTTGCTCTTTGATAGCCTCTTCGGTTTCGGGAGTTCCGTCCCAATGTGCCGATACAAAACCACCCTTATTTTCGATGCTATTTTTAAACTCTTCCCATGTGTCGACTTTATATGTGTTTTGTTCTCTAAATGCCAATGCTTTAGCAAACATAGTACGATGAATGTTGTCCAATAAGTTTTCTACTTCATTTACAACGCTATCGCAAGCTACTTGTATTTTTTCCAAAGTATCGCGGCGGAATAGTTCCACCTGATTGTTTTCCAAGTCTCTGGCACCTATCGTAATGCGTACCGGAACACCTTTCATTTCATATTCGTTGAATTTCCATCCCGAACGGTATTCATCCCGCTTATCGTATTTAACACTGATGTTCTTAACCTGCAAGGATTTTTGAATATTTTCGGCTACTTCAGACACCTTTGCTAATTGCTCTTCATTGCGATAAATAGGGACAATAACTACTTGCAGAGGAGCTATTTTAGGAGGCAATACCAAGCCTCTGTCGTCAGAGTGAGCCATAATTAGAGCTCCCACTAAACGGGTAGAGACACCCCAGGAAGTAGCCCATACGTATTCCAATTTGTTTTCTTTACTTAAAAATTGCACATCAAATGCTTTGGCAAAATTTTGACCTAAAAAATGAGAGGTTCCCGCTTGCAAGGCTTTACCGTCTTGCATTAAAGCTTCAATACAATAGGTTTCTACCGCACCGGCAAAACGTTCTGCTACACTTTTCAACCCTATTAATACCGGTACAGCCATATAATTTTCGACGAAATCAGCATACAGATTGATTATTTTTTCTGTTTCTTCAACGGCTTCCGCTTCAGTTTGGTGTGCTGTATGCCCCTCTTGCCATAAAAATTCGGCCGTACGCAAAAAAAGTCGTGTTCGCATTTCCCAACGTACCACATTTGCCCATTGATTGATTAAAATAGGCAAATCACGATACGATTGTATCCAATTTTTATACGTACTCCATATAATTGTCTCCGAAGTAGGACGAACAATAAGTTCTTCTTCCAATTTAGAATCAGGATCGACGATAATACCTTGACCATCGGGAGATTCTTTTAATCGGTAGTGTGTTACCACCGCACATTCCTTAGCAAAACCTTCTACATGGCTCGCTTCACGGCTTAAAAACGATTTTGGGATAAATAACGGAAAATAAGCATTCTGATGTCCTGTTTGTTTAAACATCCTATCCAATACGTCACGCATATTTTCCCATAAAGAATAACCGTAGGGTTTAATAACCATACAGCCCCTAACCGCCGAGTTTTCTGCTAAACCTGATTTGATAACCAAATCGTTATACCATTGTGAATAATTTTCTTGTCTTGTTGTTAATTGTTCTGCCATTTTTTTGGTATGATTTTTGAAAATATATTAGTAAAAAGTATAATTTTGCACTACTAAAAAACATGCAAAAGTATAAAAAATAACATTATAAAATTAAGGAGGACCAAACGATGAAAAAAGTATCAACAATCAGCTTACTAATAGCAAGTATCTTTCTTTGGTCATGTACAAGCATTTCTACTGTCATGGATGACGGGTATTATACAGCTGCCGACAGACAACTTAAATTAGAGGCTGAAAAAGAAGCCAAAGCAATACAAGAAGCACAAGAACAAGCAAAACGACAAGCACAACAAAAACAAAATCAGAATCAAGATCAAAATTATCAAGATAATAACTATAATTATTACGATAATAATGAGCAACAAAATCCTGATTATTCCGAAACCTATAGGGAAGATGGGAATACCTATGTAACACATAATTATTATTTTGATGAAGATAATTATTACGATTATGAATATGCTGCTCGTCTGCGTCGTTTTTATGATCCCTATGCTTATTGGGGTTATTACGATCCGTATTATACCAATATGTATTGGTATAGCCGCAACCCAGCACATTGGGGAATGAGTGTCTATTTAGGTTATAATTTCTGGTGGGGTAATTCTTATAATCGTCCGTATTATCATAACCCTTATTACACTCATTATGGGTTTAATTACGGGTGGGGCTATAATCCGTATTATAATCCCTATTACAACCCGTATTATAATCCTTACTATTACCATCATAACCCTTATCATTATGGACATCATAAACCACACAATCCGGGTGATTATTATCATAACAGTTATGATAATAACCGATCCTATACCTATGGGCATAGGGGAAATATGCAAGGAGGGGTAAGTGGTACCGCTAATAAAGGAAATATAAGAAGTTCAAATTCAAATACAGATCCTTCGAAAAAAGCCGGAGATGATAGAAATCAGAATTTAAGTTTTGGTGAACGTTACGAACAGGCTGTCAATTCAAATGCATCCTATCGTGGAGTTTCTTCGTCATCGCGTACCAACCAGGGAGTTACTTCACCAACGAATAATCAAAATGTAACTACTACTCAACCGACGCGAACCAATACCAATCCTTCACAGACAACTCCTACGCGTGTTGATCCTAATAATACAGCAACATCTCGTGACCAAAAACCCGATATCCCCGGCACAGTAACTCCTTCACAAAATGAAAATCTCAATACCAGGGATAATAATCAAAATGTGAATGAGCCTGTAAATAATCGGTCGAATCCTCCTGCGAATAATCAGAATGATAGACCTAACCAAAATGTAACACCAAATAATAATCGCAGTACTACACCCAATAACTATAACTCAACACCAAGTCAGAATAATAGGCAAAGTACCCAACCTTCTTCCAATCCTAGGCCTACACAGACAACACCAAGTCGTACACCTACAAGAACGACTCCTTCACAACCGGCTCCAAGAAGGGAAAGTAATACAAGAAGTTATAATCAAACTCCAAAATCAAGCTCCTCGAGCAATAACAGAAGTACATATAATTCAAGCTCTCCCTCAAGCAGAAGCTCTTATAATTCCGGTTCTTCCTCAAGTAGAAGTTCCGGCAGCCATTCTTCTTCAAGTTCAGGTGGAAGTTCTCGTTCGGGCGGTAGCAGCAGTGGTGGAAGTAATACTCACAGACGATAATCACAAACAATAACATAAAAATTTAAAAATGAAAAAGATAAACACAGTACTTTTAGGAATGATTCTTATTTCCTTTTTCAATGCTTCAGGTCAAGATGAAACCGATGCATTTCGGTATTCTCAATTAGTTCCTACCGGAACCGCTCGTTTCTCTTCCTTGGCAGGTTCTATGGGAGGTTTTGGTGCCGATTTTTCCTGCCTGAGTTCAAATCCTGCAGGCATAGGCGTTTATAAACGAAATGAATTTACCATTTCTCCTTCTTTATATTATGCCAAAACAACCTCTACTTACAATACTTCAGATGCGTATGATTGGAAATATAATTTTAATCTTGGTAATTTAGGAGCCGTTTTTGTTATGCCTATTGCCAAAAAATGGTTTGTGCAATTTGGAACAGGATTGAACCGTCTTAACAATTACAACAATCGTTATATTATCAAAGGAATAAATCAAGGGTATTTCGACAATACCACAACATCTATTACAGATTATTTTGCACAGATAAGTAATGGTGCTGCCGATTCAAACCTGATAGGGCTATCCGATTGGGCATATCAAAATTACATTATCGACCCCGATACAAATAGTCCTATTGCTAATCAATATATTAGTCATATAGCAGGATTAAACGTAAATCAGCGGAAAAACATGAGTTCAACGGGCTCTGCCAACGAATATATATTCTCGGGAGGGGCAAACTATAATGATGTTGTTTATATAGGCGCTACATTAGGCATCCCTTTCTTTTCCTATACAAATTCCTATACGTATACAGAAACCCTGCATGATTCTTTGAATACGCAAACCTTATTTCGCTCTTTGAGTTCACGACATACCTTGTCTTCAAAAGGTACCGGAATCAATTTAAAATTAGGAGTATTGTACCAGCCATTTAAATTTCTCCGTTTTGGAGCGGCTTTTCATACTCCCACCTTTTATAACAACATAAGAGAATATTATTCTTTTGAATATGAAACAATATGGGAAGAAAAAACATATGATGATTATACCTATGACGGAAAATTTGATTATACTCTCACCACACCGTACAGAGTGTTGGGAGACATAGGATTTATTTTCGGTAAATATGCGTTTATCAATGTTCATTATAACTTCACCGATTATTCTTCCATGCAACTTTTTTCACGATATTATGATTTTGAAGGGGAGAATGAAAAAATTCGTGAATATTATCAAGCAGTCCACAATATAGGGATAAGCGGAGAATTAAATCTTTCGCCCGTTTCTTTGCGTTTGGGATATATGTACTCCTCCAATCCGTATCAAGCAGCAGCTGATAACGATGGGAGTTATCATTTGATAACAGGAGGTATTGGATTACGCACAAATCATTTCTTTACCGATTTTGCCTATGTACATAGATTTTTCTATGATAAAAGCGTGTTTTATGATACCCCCAACAGCAGCATCATAGATTCTAAAATTACGAATCAACATTTTATCTTAACATTCGGGATAAAAATATAAACAATAAATCTTTAAAACCATCATAATTGCAAACAACAGATTTATTTAAAGAAGGAATAACTCTTCCTATTATGGAAGAGTTTTATTCTTTACAAGGCGAAGGATTTCATACCGGAAAAGCAGCATATTTTCTACGGGTGGGAGGTTGTGATGTAGGATGTAGTTTTTGTGATGTTAAAGAGTCGTGGAATGCCGAACGTCATCCATTAATAGATGTAGACAAGGTCATTGAAAACATCTTATATTATAAAGCAAATACGGTAGTAGTAACGGGAGGAGAGCCTTGTTTGTACAATTTATCGTATTTATGCGACCAAATTTCAAAACATTCCATCGCATTGCATTTGGAAACATCGGGCTCGGAAAAATTAAGCGGGCATTGGGATTGGATATGTTTTTCTCCTAAAAAACGAACCCTCATTCAACCGGAGTTTTATCAACAAGCCAATGAGTTGAAAGTAATTATTCAGGAGCTTTCCGATTTGCTATGGGCAGAAAAAAATGCAGATAGTATGCAGCACCCCTGTGAATTATACCTTCAGCCTGAGTGGAGTCAAAGAGAGCGGATATTACCTCCAATCATAGACTATATTCTTTCACATCCCAGGTGGAAAATATCTTTGCAAAGTCATAAATACATGCGTATTCCCTAAAACAAATTTTTTATTTTCTATCGCTTATGAGTAAAAAAAAGAAAGAAATTATCATTGAAGATTTAGAAATTATCGATGCCGGAGCCGAAGGAGTTGCCATTGGTAGACACGACAATGCAGTTGTTTTTGTTCCCTATGCTGTTCCCGGAGATATCGTAGATGTGAAAGCCATTAAAAAAAGAAGTTATTATCATTCTAAAATAATACAAATAAAAAAATCATCCCTTCAGCGAGTGCTACCTCTGTGTCGGCATTTTGGAGCATGCGGTGGATGTAAATGGCAGCAAATGGATTATGGAATGCAATTGTATTATAAACGAAAACAAGTAGTGGATAATTTTATTCGTATTGGTAAATTTACTTTTCCTAAATTGGAAGCTATTTTGCCATCTGAAAATATTTATGAATATCGAAATAAAATTGAATATACTTTTTCATCGCGGCGATGGTTGACAGATGAAGAAATTATAAGTCCTGACATATGTGATAACAGAGGCTTAGGCTTTCACATACAAGGCATGTTTGACAGGGTATTGGACATTGAAAAATGTCATTTACATCCTGATATAGGGAATAAAATTCGGAATGCAATTAGAACCTATGCTATTGAAAATAAGCTCGAATTTTGGGATGCCCGCGAAGTAAAAGGCTTTCTTCGCAATATGGTAATCCGTTTTTCTTCTTGTAGTGATTTAATGTTGATTTTGGTTTTTTCTTCTTACAATGAAGAGGCAGAAAAGTTAATGCATATGATTCGCGAGCAATTTCCGGAAATTACTTCCTTATTCTACGTTGTAAACGACAAAAAAAATGATGTGATAACAGATTTACCCATTCAATTATTTGCCGGTAAAGAATTTATGATAGAAAGAATGGATAATTTAGCATTTAAAATTCATCCACATGCTTTCTATCAAACCAATTCGCAACAAGCTTTTAATCTATATGGAATAGTGAAAGCATTTGCTGATATCAAACAAGAAGATATTGTTTATGATTTATATACCGGTACCGGAACAATTGCATTGTTTGTAGCACAGCAGGCGAAAAAAATTGTAGGCATAGAATATGTTGCAGCGGCTGTTGAAAATGCAAAAGAGAATGCATCTATTAACAACATTCGTAATGTTGAATTTATAGCCGGAGACATGGCAAAAATATTTACCGACGAATTTGTTGAACAATACGGCAGGCCGAATATTATCATCACTGATCCTCCCCGTGCGGGAATGCATCCGGCGGTAATAGAGCAGATAATGAATATTTTGCCTGAGAAAATAGTGTATGTAAGTTGTAATCCTGCTACGCAAGCGCGTGATATTGCTATGATGATTGAAAAATATATTGTCGTTAGAGTACAAGCTGTCGATATGTTTCCACATACGCAACATGTAGAAAATGTAGTTTTACTTCAACGAATTAATTAATGTTATTTTTTTTGTCGTCGATAAAACTTTCGATGGCTAATTTATATCCGTTTAATCCAAATCCTGAGATACTTCCTTTGCATGCCGCTGAAAGATATGAATGACGGCGGAAAGGTTCTCTTGCCATGATTTGAGAAATATGAACTTCTATTACAGGAATATCTATGGCTTTGATGGCATCCAAAAGGGCAATGGATGTATGGGTATATGCACCGGCATTTAAAATAATACCGTCATAAACATTATTGGCAGACTGAATAGCATCTACCAATTCCCCTTCATCATTAAATTGTAGATAATCAATTTTAATACTTGTAAATTTAACTTTTAATTTTTCCAAATACACTTTAAAAGGCATGTTCCCATAAATAGTCGTTTCGCGACTGCCAAGTAAATTTAAATTAGGACCGTGGAGTATGAGCAGATTCATTGATTTTATTTCTTTTTTTCGTTTTTATCCTCTACATAGTTTATGCGAAATATCTCCTCATTTTCTTTTTTAAGAAAATAATATTCACGCATATATAGCTCCATTGCATCTTTGTTTTCATTGATTTCCTGATTGCTTAATTTCATTTGGTTGTTTTTAATTTCTAACAATTCATTTTCTTGTTCCAACGCACTGATTTCGTTCTTTAATGTAAGATGAAGTAAAATGTTATTTTCACTGAAAAACAAATAGCTCAGAAACAATAGGAATACTATAATAAATTTATAATGAACAATCCATGAAAGCACTTTCATCTGTATAATATTAATTATTAGTATCTAATTTCAAATATGATTCATTGTCAGCCATAATTTTATGTGCTAATTTATCGGCATTTTCTTTGGTATTACTTTCCGCGTATATACGAACGATAGGCTCTGTATTTGATTTCCGTAAATGTACCCATTCATTACCAAAGTCGATACGAATACCATCTATATCAATAATAGGGTGTTGACTGTATTTTTCTTTAATATACAGAAGTAAAGCATCCGTATCCATACCAGCTTGTAATTGTATTTTATTTTTAGAAATGTAAAAATCAGGATATGTATTTTTCAATTGGGAGCAGCTTATTTTTGTTTTTGCCAGATAGGAAAGAAACAAAGCAATACCAACCAATGCATCTCTACCATAATGTAGTATCGGATAAATAACCCCACCGTTTCCTTCGCCGCCTACAACGGCATTTTGTGTTTTCATTTTTTCAATCACATTTACTTCGCCAACAGCAGAAGCTGCATAAGTGCCTCCATATTTTTCGGTTAGTAATTGTAATGCGCGTGTTGAAGACAAATTAGAAACGGTATTTCCTTTTTGATTTTGTAAAACATAGTCGGCAACAGCGACTAAGGTATATTCTTCTCCGAAAACAATTCCGTTTTCTTGAATAATTGCCAATCTGTCGACGTCAGGGTCAACGACAAAGCCTAGATCTGCTTTGTTTTCTTTAACAGCATTGCATATGTCTTCAAGGTGTTCAGGTAAAGGTTCGGGATTATGAGGAAAATTGCCTGTCGGTTCACCATACAAAGTAATTACATTGTCAACGCCCAGGGCTTTCAACAGAGGAGGTAAAGCCAACCCGCCGGTAGAATGTACACAATCAATAACAATCTTAAAATTACGTGCTTTTATGGCATTAACATCGACCAAATTCAAATCAAGGATATGCTTAATGTGTCGGTCTATTGCATCTTTTTTTGTGAATATGCTTCCCAATTTATCTACTTCCGAAAATTTAAAGTTTTCTATTTCAGAAAGATTTAAGATATATTCTCCTTCTGAAGCGGAAAGGAATTCTCCTTTTTCATTTACAAATTTCAAGGCATTCCATTGCATAGGATTATGGCTTGCTGTTATTATGATACCTCCTTTGGCATTGGAATGTAAGACTTCCATTTCCACCGTAGGAGTTGTGGAGAGTCCGATGTTAACCACATCGATACCCATGCCGCTTAAGGTAGCACAAACGAGATGACTGAGCATTTCGCCCGAGATACGGGCATCGCGTCCCACAACAACTGTAATACGTTCATTTATATCGGTTCTCTCTTTTAAAAACATACTATAAGCAGCGGTAAATTTTACTATATCCAAAGGAGTTAAATTATCCCCCGAGAAATTACCTATAGTTCCTCTTATTCCTGATATCGATTTAATTAAAGTCATTATTTTTTTTTATAAATATAACATAGAACAACAGCCAAACAACAATACTATCTATCCTCTATTTTCAAATATATCGATTACATTAAAACATTAATCCACTGCATTTGTAAGAAAAGGAGGATTTTCAATCATGCCTGCGGAGGAAACTCTAATAGTAGAAGCTTCATCTTTATAGGATTCCCTTTGTTGATCCATTTGTCTTCTTATATAGGCAGGTTTTGATAAATACTCATCCATTTCTTCTTGAGTCATTCCTCTTAATCGTTGATTATCGATTTCTCCTCTAAGCATTTTATCTTCTTTTTCAGGGTTTATTTCCGTATCATTATCTTCGGCTACTTTTATTGATGTTTCTTCGGAAGTTAAATTGGTGTTGTTGCTATTATCGTTGTGATATTCTTTCTTTTTAAAATCGGTAACATTATCGTGTAAGCCGGTAGCGATAACGGTAACACGTATTTCGTCGCCTAAATTATCATCGACACCATGTCCCCAAATTAAGGTTTGTTTTTCAGAACATGTTTTATTTTCTAGATGTTCAGTTATAGTATCGAGTTCTTCAATGGTAGCTTCACATTGATTTCCGTAAGAGATAAAGAACAATACATTTTCGGCACCATAGATAGTATTTTTATCGAGTAGAGGGCTATTAGTTGCTGATTCAACAGCTTCTAATGCTCTATTGTCGCCTTTAGCGGCTCCGGAGCCTATGATAGCGGTACCGCTGTTTTGCAATACTGTTTTCACATCATTAAAGTCTACATTTATAATACCATGAACGGTAATTAATTCGGCAATACTTTTTGCAGCGATTAATAAAACGTCATCTACTTTTGCGAAAGCATTTGAGAGTTTTAAATCAGGGTAGAAACTTTTTAATGATTCGTTTTTGATTACAATCAAAGCATCTACATTTTGTCGAAGTTCTTTAATGCCTTCATCGGCGGCTTTAAATTTTCCTGCTTGTTCGAATTTAAACGGGTACGTAACGATAGCAACGGTAAGGATTCCCATATCGTGTGCAATTTCGGCTATGATGGGAGATGCACCCGTACCCGTTCCGCCACCCATTCCTGCGGTGATAAAAAGCATTTTAGTACCTTCAAGCGCCTTTTTAATGATATCTTCACTTTCGATAGCAGCTTTACGAGCTACCTCAGGGTCGGCACCTGCACCCAAGCCTCCATCGCCTAATTGGATTTTTAAGGATATGGGTGTATTTTCTAATGCTTGTTTATCGGTATTACATATCATAAAGTCTACATCTTTTATCCCCATATTATACATATGTTTGACAGCATTTCCACCACCACCGCCAACACCCATCACTTTGATGATGGACAAAGTAGGCTGATCGTTCGTATCGACAATCGGTGTTATTTGTTCAAAGTCTTCGTTATCAATTTTAATATCTAACATTGTTATTGTTTTTATATAGTTAAAAAATCAGTGATTTCATTTTAATTATCAAAGTCATCTTCTTCATCATGCATATCTGTATCTTCTTCCAATAAAGATTCAACCAGGCTTTTAACTTTTTCCCAGGTATTATATTTAGTTCCGGTGCCGGGTTCTTTTTTCTTTTCTTGGTCTTTCGTTATTTTTTCTTTTTTTGTTTTTGATACTTCTTTGCTTTCGATTTCTTCTTGAGCTTCAAAATCTTCTTCTTCTTTTTCAATTCCCATCACCATTAATCCTAAGGCAGTAGAATACATAGGATTATTTATTTTTGAATCGTGGGGATGAATAATTTTTTCTTCCGGATTACCAATACGCACTGTCATTCCGGTTTTATATTCTGTAAATTCTTTCAACGAATTAAGCAATGAACCTCCTCCTGTAATGACCATGCCACAACCGAGTTTTTTCAGATAATCGGAATGTTTAATTTCTCCCATTATTCTATTAATAATTTCATCAACACGTGCTTTGATAACTTCCGATAATTCGATTTGTTGTATATTAATTGGAGGTCTTCCTCTGATACCCGGGACAGAGATGATGTGATCCGGTTTGCTTTTATCGGGGATACAGGAGCCGTATTTTAATTTAATTGCTTCGGCATTTTCTTTTATCATTCCTTTGAAAACGGTTTTGATATCATCGGTTATCACATCGCCACCAATAGGGATAACCGCAGAATGACGCAGGAGCCCGTTGTAGAACACGGCTATATCTGTTGTACCACCGCCAATATCCACCAATGCAACTCCGGATTCTTTTTCTTTTGGATCCAATACTACTTCAGAAGAAGCAATGGGTTCAAGTACCAATCCTTCCATTTTCAGTTTACATTTTTGCACACAACGAGCAATGTTTTTAATGTGCTGAGCATTTCCGGTTATAATATTAAAAACAGAGCCTAATTGTGTTCCAAGGACACCGATAGGGTCTTTTAAATCACAATAATCATCCACGAAAAATTCTTGTGGAATGGCATCAATGATTTGAATACCCGGTTTAACGGTAAGTTTAAACATGTCTTCAATCAACATTTTTACGTCTTCTTTGGTAACTTCCGATTCAGCATCTCTTCGTTTGATTTCCCCTTGCATTTGGAAGCTGTTTATATGTTGTCCGGCAATACCTACAACGACGGTATCTATCATAACACCGGAAGTGTTTTTTGCTTGTTTAATTACATGATTAATAGCTTCTACCGTTTGTACGATGTTAATAACTTGTCCTCGTTGAACGCCAAGGGAAGTATGGTCTCCATAGCCTAAGAGTTCTATATTCCCTTCTTTGTTTCTTTGCCCAACGCAAGCAGCTACTTTTGTTGTGCCGATATCAAGTCCGACCGCTATTTTATTCGTTTTTGCAGTTACGACTTTTTCATTTTCTTTCTTACGCTTAAACATAGTATACTAAATTTTAGTTATTATCTTTTTTTACAAGGAATTTGATTTCCGAATTTTAAATTAATGGTAGCAAATTTATCCCATCCGGTAATTTTAAATCCCTTAGTATATATATATTTTAAATTTTTAAATTTTTCATCCATAGCATTAATGTTTCCAAATTCAATGGTGTGATTCCCAATGGTAGGACCCAATTCAATTTGTTGATGCAAATTTATATAAATTTGTGCTATCTGAGCTTTCCAAAATGCATCTTTTTCGATATATTGCGATACCTTCCAAATAGAGTATAACGTGCTGTTTTTATGTGTTTCTATTTCAAAGTTTGGACGATAATGTTCATAAATGGACCCGTTTGCAATTAATATTCGATCCCCTGTTAATTTTGACATTGGTATCATAGTACCGGTTTCCGATATATAAAACGATTCGTTGTAAGCATTAAAAACACGTACAATAATTTTATGTTGAACAGCTTTTATAATTATATGGCCCCTGGTATTTGCAATTACTTCTACAGATTTCAAAAAAGGATAACATGCAATTTTCTTTTCTATCTCATTTAAATCTAAGTCTTTTACAAATTTTCCAACCAATTTTCCACAGGTATCTTTTACGAATGCATCCAATTCCTTTTCGGCAAACAACATTTCGGAAGGATATTCAATGTGATAAATGATTTTATTAAATTTTCTATCTTTCGATAAAATTGCATTGGCAATTAAGGTGCTAATAACGGTAAGCACGACAACAATAAGAATTATGATTTTTTTTATTTTCATAAGGTAAATGCCATTTTAATGTTGTTTACTATTCTATCGATATCACCGGCTCCGAAACTTACAATTAATTCAGGATGTATGGATTTTAAATAAGGGATTACGTTTTCTTTTGTTTGTATGCTTTTATGTTCATTTTTTATTTTATCAAGGAGCATTTGTGCGTTAACTCCTTCGATAGGTAATTCTCTTGCAGGATAAATTTCCAATAAGATTATGTGATCTAATAATTCCAAACTTTTTGCAAAGTCATCGGCAAAGTCGCGTGTACGTGTAAATAAATGAGGTTGAAAAATACCACATAGTTTGCGTGTAGGATATAATGCTTTAATAGAGTGTATGGCAGTTTTTAGTTCATTCGGATGATGTGCATAGTCATCAATGTAGATGAGATCATTTCTACGAATTATATATTCAAATCTTCGTTTTACTCCTTTGTATTTTGATAATTGTTGTTTGATAATTTGATGGGGTAATCCTTTAATATCGGCAAGGGCAGCAGCAGCTATGGCATTCTCAATGTTGTGAAGTCCTGCTGCCTGAAATTGAATATTTTCGATTTCGCCTTGTGGAGTATGAATAGAAAATGCATATTGTTCATTAAGAATGTCTATTTTTGATGCATAGAAATCGCTTTTTTGATCAGTAAGACTATAGGTATAGATTTTACAATTCGTTTGGAGACGCGGTAAAAGTTCTCTTTTTGTTATCAAACAACCATTTGGTTTGATATTATTTACAAAATCATTAAAACCTATATCCATTGATTGGGCACTTGCATAGATATCTAAATGATCTGCATCCATTGAAGATAGAATGGCTATGTCAGGGTGTAAATGTAGAAAAGAACGATCGTATTCATCGGCTTCTACAATCATCATTTCGGCATTTAGATTATATATGAAATTAGAATTGAAGTTTAATGCAATACCGCCAATAAATGATAGTAATCTATAATTTTTCGATAACAACAAACTGGCAATAGAGGTAATGGAGGTTTTTCCATGTGAACCGGCGATGGCAATGGTAAATTTATCAGCAGCAATTTCACCCAATACTTCGGAACGTTTCATCATAGGAATACCTTTTTTTCTTATGTATTGAAACTCTAAGTTAGAAGAAGGAACGGCAGGGGTGTATACTACCAAATCCAATGCGTCCGGCAGTAAAGCAATGTTTTCATCAAAGTGAACATCAATGTCTTCAATGATAAGCTTATCGGTTAAAGAAGAGGGTGTTTTGTCATAACCGGAAACCATACATCCTTTTTCTTTGAAATATCGAGCAAGGGCACTCATCCCTATTCCTCCTATTCCTAAGAAATAAATTTTATTAATATGTATGGGGAAGGTATTCATGCTTACAATAATTTTTTTACTTCATTTACAATACGTTTTGTTGCATCGGGGATAGCCAATTTTTTTAAATTTTTACTCATTTCTTCATAGCTATGTTTATTTTGAATTAAATCAAAAATTACATATCCCAGTTTTTCTTTTGCATCTTTATCGGCAATTAAAATGGCTGCTCCCACATCAGAAAGTACTTTTGCATTTTTAGTTTGATGATCTTCAGCCACATTAGGAGACGGTATGAGTATGCACGCCTTAGCGACAATACATAATTCGGAAATTGCGAGAGCTCCGGCTCTTGAGACAATAATATCTGATACTTGGTATAAATAATCCATGCGTTGAATGAAAGGCATTATTTTAACCCCTTTTAATTGTTTTAAATTCTCCGGTATAGATTGATAATAATATTCTCCTGTTTGCCATATCAATTGCACATCTTCGCTGACAAAATCGGCAATGATATCTATAACACTTTCGTTGATAGTTTTAGAACCTAAACTACCTCCAACAATCGATACGGTTTTTTTAGATGCTTGTAATTTAAAATATGCATACGCATCTGTTTTATCATCAGAGAGATGAATGATATCTTTGCGAACAGGATTCCCTGTTTTAACAATTTTGTCTGCATCAAAAAATTGGTCTAATTGGTCGTAAGCAGTGCAGATTATTTTTGCTTTTTTTGCTAACATTTTATTGGTTATTCCCGGATATGAATTTTGTTCTTGAATGAGTGTTGGAATTTTTTGTCCGGCAGCCATTTTTAAGACCGGTCCGCTTACATATCCACCTACCCCTATGACAACATTCGGATTAAATTCATGAATAATGCGTTTGGCTTTTCGTAGACTTCTCCACAACCGAAACGGTAGTTTAAGATTAGCGATGATGTTTTTAAGCGTTAATTGCCGTTGTAATCCATACATATCTATTCCTTTAATTTCATAACCTGCTTCGGGAACGCGTTTCATTTCCATACGCTTATTTGCCCCCACAAATAATATATCGATGTCGGGTATTTGTTCTTTTAATTCATTCGCAATGGCGATAGCAGGAAAAACATGCCCTCCTGTTCCACCTCCGGCTATCATTATTTTTATTTTCATTCTTCCGTATTAGATTGATTGGGTTTTCTTTTTTTTTCTTTTTTAACTTCTTTGCTGATGTTTAATATGATACCAAAACAAACGGAGCTAATCATGATTGACATCCCTCCCCAACTAAACATAGGCAAGGTTTGTCCTGTGCTTGGCATCAAGCCGACATTCACCAAAATATGTATTAATGCTTGGAAAACAATTAAAAATCCTAAGCCTACAACGAGATAAGCTCCAAAATGTGATTTGATACTTCGTACTATTTGAAATACTCTGAAAAACAAAATCAGATAAAGTACCATTAATAAAATACCTATAATAGCGCCATATTCTTCGATAGTAATTGCAAAAATATAGTCAGAATAACATTGAGGTAAATAATTATTATAAATAGAATTTCCGGGACCGTTGATTGGTAAAATACCACCGGTAGCAATGGCTCCTTCGGCTAAAATTTCTTGTCGGATATTGTCAGGATTAATCGTTTTCACATGACTTTCTAAATCCATCTCTGTATTGACGAAGAAGCGTTCAATACGATTTTTGACGGTTTCAAAACGGTTAAATCCGGGGATTCCCAATCCATTGGTAGAAATAAACAAAGTGCCAAACAAAGCGAAGATTATGATAGTAGTAAAAAATATTTTTTTCTTCAATTGTGAAATAAAAAGCATGACAAAGCATGTAACAAACATTATGATACTTGTTGACACATTTTGTGTCATCATCAAGACGGTAAAAAATAATATCCCGCCTATTAATGGTAAAAATTTATGTTTTATATCGTTTATTTCAACACCAAATTTTGCAATTAGTTGGGCTAAGAAAACGATAACTGCAAATTCGACGACATAAAATGTTTGAATGCCAAATAACTCTCTTTTTGCTTCATTACTTTCCTTTCCAAAAGCAATGGTTGCGATTAATAATATCAATCCAATGACAATGCCTATTTTAGAAAACTTACTGAACCATCTGAAATCTACTAGATGAACAACATAAATGAGGATAAACCCTAAGATTAAATTAAATCCATGGGAACGCAGATAAAATAAAAAGTTCTGCTTCATTAAATCATCGGATAATCCTGAGGCAGCACTATAGATAACAATCATAGAAAAAATGCTCAGAATTGCAACAATAATCCAAATGATTTTGTCACCTTCAAATTTACCTATTATGTTTTTTAATTTCAATTTTTTAAATATTTACAGTTGTGCTATAGCATTTTTAAATGCCATTCCTAAATTTTTATAGTTTTTATATTTTTCATCGCATTCGCAGGCTAAGGATAAGAGAACGGTTTCATTAGGTTCGGCAAGATAAAAAGCGGTAGAAACGGCATCTTCCATTTGTGTTCTTTCATAGATGCATTGAACCGCAGCAGAAAATTTATGAATAATGTTTTTGTTATCATCTCCTATGCAAATAATTGCTTTTACTTTTTCTATAACAAATGGCATTATATCATCATAATTTGTATTTTCATCCTTCCCGCCGGTAATCCATACCACATTTTGTTTTAACGTTTCAAAACTATAATAAGCAGTATTTATACTTGCTGATTTCGCATCGTTGATAAATGTAATTCCTCTAAACTTTGCAACCATTTCTAAACGATGTTCTTCTTTATCAAATCTATTTAAAATAGCGTGTAGATTTTTATTTCTGACGTACACCAATTTATTTTCGGTTCGGTTTCCGACAGTTTTAATGTCATGCAGTAATAATTGTTCTATATTCATAAGTTCTATATTTTTATTATCGTATTTTAAGTGTTATTACAGTCATTACAGCCAATATAATCCCAATAATGACAAATCGTTGAACAATTTTAGACTCGTGCCATCCTTTTTTCTGGTAATGATGATGGATGGGAGCCATTAAAAATAAACGTTTCCCTTCGCCATATTTTTTCTTTGTATATTTAAAATAAGCTACTTGAAGTATTACCGAAAGGCTTTGTACTAAATAGATCCCGCATAGAATCGGGATTAATAATTCTTTTCTAATGATAACAGCAAAAACAGCAATGATGCCTCCCAAAGCTAATGAACCGGTATCTCCCATGAACACTTGTGCCGGATAACAATTCCACCAATAAAAACCCAAGGAAGCCCCAATGAGTGCCCCTGTAAATATCATTAATTCACCGGTTTGTGGGATATACATGAT
>JAQVNO010000138.1 GCA_028703095.1 Bacteroidales bacterium | reverse complement strand
ATGAGCTGATTTGCCTTTTGCTTGAGGTGTATCATGATATACATCCTCACTCACAGCCATATATACATTATGTAAATAAATAGAATACGGACAGAAAATAAAATCGTTAAGCGTTGATATAGAGATATAATCTTGCATTCTATTCAAATATTAGTTGTTCTATAGCTAGTAAATTTATTTTTTTTAAATGACAAAATCGATAATTTTCTTTATCTTCGAATTGGTCTAACACATAGGATTTTTGCAAAAAAGAATGACTATTAATGAGTATAATATTATAACTACTCCAAGTATATTTACGGAAATCGTTTACAAAACCGTGCAATTGAGGATTTGTATGTATGTAAACAACGAGGTTAGTAAAATACTCATTGGATTCTATTTCAATGCGTTTAAATGGATTTTCAATTAAACTCCCGTGTCGAGTTTCTTGTTTGTTTATTGCTTTGCAATAACTGGTAAATAAACGATGCAAAGATTGAGATGGTGTTGGCGATGCTAAAAGCTTTGCATCTGTAAGTAGCAAAGCTTTTTCTTTTACCCTAACCAAAAAATGAAAATGATTGGGTAACAAACAATACGCAAAAGTTTCGATGCAATCGGACACATATTCAATGTAACGCCGTAAGAAAAACTCATAGTTTTCTTGTTTAAAAAATATCTTCTCGCTGTTATTCCCCCTATTAAAAATATGATAAAATTTGCCAGGTGCAAGTTCTTGTTGATGCTTTTTCATGATGATTTGTATATTTTTAATATGTTTAAAGTTTTCTTTATTCTTTTTTTTATTCTACTACATTTTTAATGATTTACGTTTTTTTGAACAAATTCCAACCATTCTTTATTACTAATGGCTAATTTTATTTTTTTAAAATCATCTGATTTTTTTATTTGTTCAATAACCCACAAGCCTTTGCGGGCTATGTTGTAAGCACCATTAGCATCAGCATTTTTTGGCAGGGTATCGTTTGCGGTTCTGCTGTCGTAAAATTCTCCCTTTTCGTTAGCAACCGGAGAAAGCAAATAATCAATTTCAGTATCGGTAATGCTGTTACGCATTTGTAAGGTAAGTTTTAACAAATACAGCAAGCGTTCAAAAAAGGCTTTTTCACTTTGCCTGATTATCGCCTCTTTGATATTTGCCGTATAATCTATGTTGTGTTGCGTAAATAGTTGCGTAAACGCATCGGTAAGATTTATTTCCTTGCTATCCCATTGATTGTTTTTTTGGGGATTTCTGAAAGTTTCTATTCTATCTTTGTACGTACAGAGTGTCCATTTCGTTTTCGTTCCTTCTGCTTTTGTCGTAAAATTATTATAATCAAATTCAAATTCAAAATAATGTTTTTGTGCATTATACATAATATTGTCAAATTTTTCAAAGAAGGTTTTTGCTTTGTCGATATTCTCATAACGAGTGTCGAGCAGGTTGACAAAGCCCGTAACCGGATCCATTTTGCTGGTATTCCATGCCGGCACATAAAATAAAAATCCGCTTTGTTTACCCATTTTTTGAAAACTTTCGAATTTGTTTGTTAATTGATAAGCGTTTAATGTCCCACCTAATTCGGTTGGGGTTTGTTTTTTATTAACCAGATAGTTTAATTTATCTATCAACATTTTTTCAAATTGTTGGTAAACTGATTTTTCTACTTTCTGCCTTCCGCGAATAAAACCCATATTTAAATCTTCCAACACAACAATGGCATTATATTTAATTATAAGGTCGGTAATTTTATGAATAACCTGACTAAGGTAGCCTTGTTTTAGTTCCTTGATATTTTCAATCATTTTCCAATTACGTCGCTCTTCATCACGATTTCCTTCTCTTTTATCCAATAAATCATGATAATTAGTACGATAAAGTGTCCCTTGGTAATTATTAATAATCTCATTTAATGAGCATTGTTCTACAATATTTCCTTTATCATCAATAAGTGTCAAGTATAATAAATGACGTTCCCCTCGGTCAATACCTATCACATAAATATTGTTTTCCTTCTGCAAATATTGGTTCACTTCCGTGTTGATGTTGTTTAATCCTATAGCTTTAAAGTTCATGGTAATAGGAACATGAAACTGAAATTTATCTATCGTATAGCGTTTGTCTTTTGTAATTTCATATGAAAATTTACTTTGACTTTTTTTATTAAGTTCATTTTTATTGTTAAGAACTTCGTTTGCCTTGTGTGTGATTTTGTTTTCTTCCTTAATACTTGCTTTACGGTAAAAAACTTCGGACTGTCCGTTTAGTTTATATACGACATTTTCAAGATTTTTTTCATCAAACAACATTTTCCAATACAGTGTGTGCATATTGGGAGTTCCTTTGCTGTAGGGAGAAAAATCTTTATTATAAATTTGAAAAAGATAGAGTTTACCTTCATTAATCATATCATTGATAAAATTTTCAGGAATATTTCTCCATAAAATTTTATAACCTTGCTGTTCAACTTCACGATAAAATCCGCTCAAATCTTCGTAACTTGTTGTTTTAGAAAAATTAAAATTAAAATGTTTCCAATCATCATGTTTTTCTATAGATGCTTTAAAAAAATCAATTAAATCATGACAATGGTCAATATTAAATTTCTCTCCTTTTTTATGTGTTTCGCTTTTATAATTTTCCAATAGTTGTTGAGATGGATTGAATTCAGAAATTCTGGAATTTGAAAAAAATACCTTAGGGAGCATTTTATTAGCCCCGGGTAGAAGTTTATATTCCATTTTTTCATAACAATCGACACTTTCAACATTAAAATCTTGTTTGAAAATTTTATTATGCTTTTTATTCATAATACCCAGATAGTACAGATTATCTTTTTTGAAAATTAGTCCGGTATTGTCCGATTCTTTATTTACATCCCATCCATCCAAGAAAGTAGAATTATCAAAATTAAGTTTTATTTTTTCTGTTGAGTATGGTTTGCGCGTTACATAGTTACGTACTTTGTTATAAATAGGAGTAATTTGATTTAGCATTTCCCAAAGAGATATAAATTCCCCATAAAATCGTTCGTCTTTTTCTGCTTCGTTGCCTTTGCCAAAAAGCGGTTTGATAAACCATTGTAATTCTTTTATACAGTCTAAAAACAATTTAATCTTATCTACATCTCCCTGCTGCTGAGCCAAATCCTTGTCTTCAGGATAAGGTGTATTTATCAAATTCTGAACTTGTCGGTAAGAATTCTTTATACGATCAAGGATATTTTCTTTCTTTTCATTCAAACTTAAATCGGAAAAGTAATTTTCAATTGTCTTAAATTTTTCTTCAACCGGCAATAATGTAAGGCACTCGTTTATTAAACCAATCGAAAAACTATCTTGATTATTAAAATATTTTCGTTGTTCTTCTTGATATTTTTCTGTGCCTTGCTTGTTTTTTCCTTTGTATTGTTTTTCATACCAAAGATTTATGCCTTTTTGAATTGCATTCCAATCACCAAAAACATTCTGGGAAATATCTGTAATATTTGTATCGTTCCGTATAAATATTTTATATAAATCATAATCTCGTAAATGCGTTAAAAGTTCGTTTATATTAGGTAGGACATATTCATTAATTTCTTGATATAGCTTTTCGATACTTTCTAAAACTTCGTTATCATTTTTAAATTGTTCAGGAATAAATGAAGCTGTCAAACGATCACTTAATATTTGTTTGAAAAGAGGCTTAAGTTTCGGCAATTTATCTTCTTTTTTGGCAGTTTGATTATAAAGATTGATATATTCATTTAATCCTTTTATTTTTTGTACTCCGTCATCGGAAATAAATCCTCCAATTAAATGATTATATTTATCAATACCTGATTGTGTTAAGGTGTTATTAAAATAAAAAAGGTTAAAAACATCCTTAATTGATACTACTTGAATAATCGGACCTAATTCCGTATCTGAAATTATATGTTCAAACTTTTCTGCTACTGGAGATACACTTATTTTATTAAATGCGCTCATATTATCTAAAAACTTAGGTAGATTCTGATGTATTAAACGATAAGCTATTGATGTTGATTTATCGTCGGACACATACATGTTTTTTCTATTTTGATGAAATCCCGTAAAATATGTTGTGAAGTTTTCAAACTCCTTTATTAAGGTTTTATCTTCTTCCGATTGAACAAAAGATTGCAAATTTTCTTTGATCAGTTCTTTTTTATCAATTGTTTGAAATAATATATGGTTGTTGAATCTATCTGATATTTGCTTGCGCAATTTTGTTTCTACAAGTTCAAATTGTTTATTTTGATTTTCATCTTTTTTTGATATTTGATATAAGAAATAATAATCATCTAACATTTCCAGTTCTAACCCATCTAAAGCTTTTTCAATAAATGCTTTATGGTAGTTGTCAATTATTTTTTTTACTTTTTTATAACTTTCTAATCTTTGTTCGTCTTTAGTTAATATTCCTTCTTTTTCAATATATTCTAATGTTTTACCAATGGGTTTCAGCTCAAAACGTAGTGTTTTTGAAAGAGAATAAAGATTTGTAAAATTTTCTAGTGAATTCATGGTATAAGTGTGTTTAATTAATACTATTATTTTTTTTGCAAAGATAATTATTTTTCCTTTTACCAAACACACGTATACTTTTTAAATTACATATTTTAAAAATTCTATTTAATTATAAAAAATGGCTATGTTCTAATATAGATATTGTAAATTGCATATATTTTTAAATTGTTCCCAAGCAACAGCAGATGCAATAATCATTTTAGCTGTTTGTTTAGCAGGATTAATTGCTTTTTCAATTACGTCA
>JAQVNO010000137.1 GCA_028703095.1 Bacteroidales bacterium | reverse complement strand
TTACGATGCCTTAAACTATCATCGATGGCCTATTTGTAAAACAGCCTGTGAGCATGGTAAAACTCAACAATTAACAATTTTTGAGTTTTTAAAAGAACCTCTAATCCGTAAGTATGGTAAACGCTGGTATCAAAAAGTACAAAAAGAAGCCGAACTCTATTTTGAAAATAAAATGCGTATGTCGCAGTTTATAAAACAATCCGAAAAAAAATAATCAGCTGTCCGTTTGGGAGGTCTTGTCCCGAGTCGCGTGTGCCGAGTGCCGAGAGGGTTTTTCGTTCCGAACAGGAATAGCCCGCTGTTAACACGGATGTAGCGGATGAACGCCGATAGGTAAGCGGGTGATTTACATTCACCCGCTTACTTCTGACCATTTCCTCTCTAAAAAAATGATTGTCATGCTGAGCGAAGCGAAGAATCTGCACCCATTATCAAAAAAATGAAAATAACTCCTTTTTACGTTTATAATTAAAAAAAGAGTATTTTTGCAAAATTAAATTTACAAAGCTTTTTAAAAAAAATAAGAAATGAGATTACCATTCATAGTAAAATACAGCTTACTGGCGATATTGATTAGTACAACTACTATTGTTACATCGCAAAACCCCTCTTGCCCGAATTTTAATTTCAGCCAAAGAAATTTCACGAACTGGATATGCCAAACTTATATTCCTCCTTATCAAAGTTATCAAGGAAGTCCTGCTTATTCCGATTTAACGTATACCGATACCATTCCGTTATTTTTTAAACATACTATTATAACAGATTCTGTCGGATATGATACTAGGACATATTCTATTTCCGGACAGCAATTAAAATTAGTCCCTTACGGGTTTAATCAATGTGCAATGGTAGGACGTGATTTTTCAAATGGATTAGAATCAACTACTATTATGTATCCTATGACTGTAGATTCGAGCAATGCCTTGCTGCTGTTGCACTTTGCCATTGTTTTGGAAGATCCGGGTCATCCTCCTTACTACCAGCCCCGCTTTGAAATACGCATTCAGGACAGTAATCGTAATTTAATTAACGGCATTTATAATAATTATTTGGCTGTGAGTGCCAACGGTATACCGGGTTTTAATTATTGGAATTATGACACTTGGAAAGATTGGACTACCTTAGGAATAGATTTGACACCTATAATCGGTCAGCGCATTTTTGTTGTATGTGCAGCTTCGGGTTGCGGTTATGCAGGTCATTTTGGCTACGGATATTTTATCGGGGAATGCCGGAGAATCGGTATAGATGTGTTTTACTGTGGGGGAAATGACACGGCACATTTGCAGGCTCCCGGCGGTTTTATTTCTTATGTATGGAGAGATTCCGCTAACAGCATTGTTGGCAACAATCAGGTACTACATGTACCCCATTCTTCATCCAATACCATTTATAGTTGTTTGTTAACCAATGCCCTTGGCGATACTAGCCTGCTTGGGTGTCTTGTAAAAAGCAATATTCTTTCATCTGAAATCGTTTGTGATTCGCTCAGTAAACGTTGTTATCCCAGTCGTGTAAATTTATCACACAACACTACACTGTATTCCGATTCCATTTCATCTTTTCATTGGGATATTATAAAAATGAGTGGAGGTCTGGTAACCGAATATTATTCTTTGGATTCTGCTTTTGATTATACCTTTCAGGATACAGGCTACTATAAAATAATCTTTTCTGTTTACACACAAAACGGCTGTAGTGCTTACGATACTATTATGGTGTATTCTTATCCCAATACAGGAGAATATATAAACGCCGGATTTACAGACAGCATACAAGAAGGGAATTGTGTTGTTCAGATTTATACCCAAGACACCTCACAGTCCTCCGGTCATTCTCATAACATCTGGAATGTTTATAACGAAAGCGACAGCAGCTTAGTCTATACATGCAACGACAGCAACCTGCATTATATCTTTCAAGATACAGGTTTGTATCGTGTTGAATTAATAGCCTTTTCTACAATGGGATGTTCTGATACCCTTTCTCACCTTATACCTATCGATTCTTTAATTATTGAAACAACCTTTTACGATACTGCTTGTTTTTCTTATACTTGGAATGACAGCACCTATTATCAAAGCGGGACCTATCACCAACGATTTCGAATAAACACATGCGATAGTTTGGTCAGCTTGCATTTAACCGTATTTCCAACACATTCCCATGTAGATACAATTTCAATTTGCGTGGATGAATTACCCTATTTATTTGAAGACAGTTTGTTTACAAAAGCCGGATTACATAACATCTATTATACAAACATCTTTGGATGCGATAGCATAATGTCTTTATTTTTAATTGTAAATCACACTTACAATCACGCTGACACATTAACAATCTGTATTAATCAACTTCCCTATCAGTATGGGGACAGTATACTATATGCCGCCGGTAATTATCAAATTCATTTCACCTCTTATGCAGGTTGTGATAGTTGCATTTCCTTAACATTGAGTGTAAATCCCACTTACAATGATACCGACAGCCTTACGCTGTGTAATAACGAATTGCCTTATGTATATGGAGATAGTATGATAACAGCCTTCGGAGATTATACCGTTGTAATGCATTCCCTACAAGGCTGCGACAGTATAATTCAACTGAATGTAATTGTCAACACAAAACCACCTACTCCTTTGAAAATCTATGGAGATACCATTATTTTTATTGCAGGCACTTATACCTATTATACCGATACAGTTAACCATGCCGATTCTTATCAATGGTCTATTTCCAATCTAAGTTGGTCCGGTAGCAGCTTTACAGATACAATACACATTTATATACCTTCTGCCGGCACAGGGAGCGTTGCAGTAAGAGCCATCAATAGTTGTGGATTGTCCGATAGTGCAGCTATATATGTAAGTTCCTCAGTAGCTATAACTAACATCCATACAGATTCTTGGACATTAGGGCAAAATATTCCCAATCCGGCTCACAATAGTATCATTATACCGTTTAGTGTGCCGAATGAAGCCAATGTGTATTTTACCCTCACAACGGTCAATGGTCAACTATTGTATAGTCAGGAGATACCTGCATCAGCAGGGAACAATATCGTTGAGTTTGATATAAGTACTCTTCCCAATGGCATTTACTTTTATTCCATGACATTTAATGGACAACAGAAAGTAAGAAAAATGGTAGTACAATAGAAATAAATAAAGAACACCTTTTGGGACATGAAGGTGTACGTATAAACTATTTATGGGCAAGCGTAAAAGTCGACACAATAACAAACGAACAAAGATAAAAATTGATTAAGTAAAACAATACAATGGCTAAACGATTAAAAGCAGATCCTGACAGAAAGGTAAAAATAATGGTAGGGTCAACCGTTTACGGATTTGAAGATCAGCTATCACAAATTGTAGCCCAGTTAAATACATTGGGTTATGATGTACTAAATTCTCATTATGGTAGTATTAAGATAAACCCAAACTTGTCTAATATGGAAAATTGTTTGAAAGCAGTTGATGATTGCGATTTGTTTCTGGGCATTATTCGCCCTTACTACGGAACTGGAAACATTGGCTACAAGAATATCACATTTGAGGAAATGAAGAAAGCTATAGAATTAAAAAAGCCGTATTGGTTTTTAGTTCATCGTGATGTTATATTTGCCCGTAACCTTTTTAAGAAAATAAAATTGAAAAGCGGTGATGAAATTGTAATTGAAGACAATAAATTCTTTGACAAACGGTGTGTTGATGTGTATGAATATGTAATAAAGAACCACGTTAAGGATCTGGCTCTAAGAAATGGCAACTGGGCACAGGAATTTTATCGCCTAGATGAAATGATGGTGTATATCAACGCTCAGTTTACCGACAAAGATTTTATCAATGAAGTAATGAATCCTAAAAATAGCAACGATGGAAAATAGTTTTATCATAGAAAATCTGTTGCAACAGAAAGAAGGCGTTCGTTTAGAGTTTAAAGCAAAGCCCAATATTGATGCTATTGCAAAATCCATTACGTCATTCATCAACACGCAAGGCGGTGATTTAGTCGTAGGAATTGACGATAATAAAAACGTTCTGGGGATTGAAAACGCACAACAGCAATCCGTTACGATACAAAATGCTTTGGTAGAATTGATTAAACCTACTGCACCCATTTCGGTTCAGGTAATTAACTATAAGAAAAAAGAAGTTATTTTAATTAGCGTTTGGGAAGGGGCTAAAAAGCCTTATCAATACAAAGGTGCTATTTATAATAGAATTGGTCAGATAACAAAAACGACCAATCCGGAGAAACTAACCAATCTAATTTCGCAACGCAAACAAGCCGATTTTCACTGGGAGCGGATGCCAGTGCTGGGGGCTGAGTTAACAGATTTAGATAAAGTAGAAATTAAACAAACGATTAAACTTTATCAGGAATACAAAAAAGACGCTAAAATAGAAGATGTAGAAGATTTTTTAATTCAGGTAGGACTGCTTCAAAATGGCAATATTACCAATGCTTGTTTGGTATTGTTTGGTAAAAATCCAATACGCTTTATTCCACAATCAAGAATCAGGCTTACACTATATCCTACCAAAACATCAGGAAACCGGTTTGTTGATGATAGAATGTTTGAAGGAAACATTTTTAAAAACATCACAGCAATATTTGAATATTTGGATATTGTTTACGGTAAGAATCTAACAGTCAAAGGGCTTCTAAGAACTGACAAACCTAATTATCCCGTATTGGCTTTGCGTGAAGGCATCTTAAATGCTATTGTACACCGTGATTATAATTCTGTGAAGGGATTTCTTCAAATATCAATCTATTCAGATAGAACAGAAATTAGCAATTCTGGAGCA
>JAQVNO010000136.1 GCA_028703095.1 Bacteroidales bacterium | reverse complement strand
GCCTTTAAGTGCAGACGTTAATTTTTGCGCATCCTCACTCATCTGACGATTGATATTGATAATATTTTTCAACTCTTCCCTCAAACTGGCTTTTTCACGTGTTTCATGATTATAGGTATCTTCTACTTTCTTCTCAAAAGTTTGTATTTTCTCTTTGAGAGGATTCAGAATATTGCCTATTTTCTCTTCGTTTAACTCAGAAAACTTCTTTGCTTTCTCTTCTAATATCTCGTTAGCAAGAATCTTAAACTCTTTGTTTAATTCCTGCCGTAAATTCGAAACTTCTTGCTTTTGTGTTTCTAACTTTTCTTCCAAGGCTTCGTTACGAGTTTTTTCTAAGGCATATTTATGAATATAGTCTTGTATTTCAACGTTTTTATTTTCTAATGCCAACTTATTCTCTTGCATTTCCTTTTGTAAGTATTCTAACCTACTCTGCATGCTCTGATTCGCCGCCTTAAAGGAGATAATCTCTTCGGCTTCTTTTTTTAACTCTTGCATTCTTTTTTGCAATAAAAAATAAACTACAGCTGTTGAAATTAAACCAATAATCAATCCGATAATAAAAAAAAGTATCTGCATTTTTATAAATTTTGAATTGCAAAGATATCAAAAAAACACAAACCTAAATCAGGAATACTTCACGATAAATAATAAAAACGAAGAAATAGAGTTAATAAAAAATCAGAAGTCAAGCTTTGAAAATCTGCTTTCGGATAATTATATTTACACGTATTGGTTTAAGATGAGATATTTTGTTCATTTGGCATACAAAGGCACTCGTTATTATGGTTGGCAAATGCAAGCCAATGAGGTAACTGTACAGCAAGTGATGAACGATGCTTTTTCGAAAATTTTGAAAGAAGAAATCAATCTTTACGGTGCCGGTCGCACAGATACAGGCGTACATGCTTCTAATTTTTACGCTCATTTTGACACGAAACAAGCATTTTCAAAAGATAAACTCACAAACCACATTCATCATTTGAACAGTTTTCTGCCTAATGATATCGTTGTATTTGACATTTTTCCCGTTAACGATAATACTCATGCGCGTTTTGATGCTGTGGAACGAACCTATCGGTATTATGTATGCACGCAGAAAAATCCGTTTGTGTCGGACCGCTCCTATCGTATTTATTTTGAACCTAATCTTACACAAATGAACCTTGCTTGTGAGGCTATCAAACAACAACGAGATTTTACCAGTTTCTCAAAATTACATACAAACACTAAAAACAACGACTGTATCGTCAAACATGCTTTATGGAAAAAAGAAAAAGAATTCCTCGTTTTTGAAATCACTGCAAATCGTTTCTTGCGAAATATGGTTAGAGCTATTGTAGGTACATTGCTTGAGGTTGGCAGAGGAAAAATTAATGTGCAAGACTTCTGTGAAATTATGGAAGCAAAAGATCGCTGCAGCGCGGGAACATCAGTACCTGCTCATGCGCTTTTTTTAGAAGAAATCGTCTATCCTTTTTTATAATTCATCTATTTATTTACTTAAAACACTTTCTCTATAAAAAATTATATCGATGGTATAAGATTATATTTTAATGTATTATCGAAAATTAACAAAAAAAATAAAAGAAACACAAATGGAAGTCGTATAATTTTATTTACTTTTGCAGTTTAAAAAATAAAACCATTTACAAACAGTTGCAAAGTTCATTGATTTTTATTGATTTTTTTTTTACACATCCTGATTTCGTATAAAAGCACAAATCATTGTATAAATATATAAATAAATTGTATGAGTATCAACAACAATCCACACGCTTCCTTACAGTCTTATTATGTAGGCTTTGATATAGGTTCTGTATCTTTAAATACCGTAATAACAGATGAAAACGATGTAATCATAGAACATTTCTATGATTACATTCATGGAAAACCATTTCATGTATTAAAAGACAGGCTCAGTAGAATTCTTGAGCAATATCCTGCAGAAAGCATTCAAGGATTAGCCATAACCGGTTCAGGGGGTAAACTTGCTGCTGAGCTCATTGGCGGTATCTATGTGAATGAAATCATTGCCCATGCGACATCGACAGGGAAGATGTATCCCGATACCAAAACCATCATTGAGATTGGTGGAGAAGACTCTAAAATGATTAGTCTCACGAGGCACAAAGGAGAAGAACATGCCAGACTTGTTGATTTTGAGATGAACAGCATTTGTGCGGCAGGCACAGGTTCATTTCTTGACCAACAAGCACGCAGAATTGGCGTTTCGATTGAAAACGAATTTGGTGAGATGTCCTTACAATCAGTAAATCCACCGAGAATTGCCGGTCGTTGCAGCGTTTTTGCCAAGAGCGACATGATACATCTTCAACAAATAGCTACTCCTTTACACGATATTGTTGCCGGTTTATGTTTTGCTTTAGCACGAAATTTCAGAAGCAATATTGCACGGAGTAAAGAAATCAAAACACCCATACTCTTTTCGGGAGGAGTAGCTGCCAACAGCGGAATGGTAAGAGCTTTTAAAGAAATATTACATGTAGGTGATAAGGAATTTATCATTTCACCCTACCATGCATCCATGGGAGCAATTGGTGCTATTTATTATGCAAAAAACAACCTACTGATTAAAAATCCCTTTTCCGACATGCATAAGTTGGAAAAACATCTGTCAAGTACCGAAAATCACTTTGTAACTTTACCTAAATTAAAAGAAACCCTTGCCGAATATAGAAAAGATTGTTTTGTTGACAAAAGCAAGAATAAAAAAACAGCCGTATATCTCGGATTAGATATCGGCTCATTAAGCACCAATGTCGTACTGATTGATGACCAACACCGCGTAGTAGCAAGACGCTATTTGAGAACAGCCGGGAAACCGCTGGAAGCAATACAAAAAGGATTATCGGAAATTTACGATGAAGTGGGCGATGCCGTCGAAGTAATCAGCGCAGGCACAACTGGTTCCGGACGTTACTTAACAGGAGATTTCATAGGTGCTGATACCATCGTAAACGAAATTACAGCACAAGCCAGCGCTGCCATCGATTATGACCCATCGGTAGACACTATTTTTGAAATAGGTGGACAAGATTCCAAATATATTCAAATAAAAAACGGCTTTGTTGTTGATTTCGAAATGAATAAAGTGTGTGCTGCCGGCACAGGTTCCTTTTTGGAAGAACAAGCAGAAAAACTAAATATCAATATCGTTGAAGAATTTGGCAATATGGCTTTAGCAGCCAAATACCCGGTTAAATTAGGCGACAGATGCACTGTCTTTATGGAATCCGATTTAAATTCTCATATGCAACGAGGTGCTACAAACGAAAATCTTGTAGGTGGACTCGCCTATTCCATTGTTTATAACTATTTGCAAAAAGTCGTAGGCGATAGACCCGTCGGAAATAAAATCTTCTTTCAAGGCGGTGTTACCAATAACAAAGCAGTTGTTGCTGCTTTTGAACACGTATTGGGCAAGAAAATCATTGTACCTCCTCACTACGATGTAACAGGTGCTATCGGTGTTGCTATTTTAGCAAAAAAAGCAATAAAAGCCGGACAAAAAACCACTTTTAAAGGTTTCGACGTACGGAATGCTACTTACGACATCAGCATGTTCACCTGTCAATCATGCACCAATCATTGTGAAATCAGACGCGTAAAAATAACAGGAGACAACAAAGCTTTATTCTATGGCGGACGTTGCGAAAAATATGAAATGGATAACCGAAAGAAACACAAACAATCCATTCCTAACCTATTCAAAATAAGAACAGAAATGCTCATGGATTCTTATGTTGAAAAAACAGAAGCAAGTATGAAAACCATCGGCATACCCCGTGCATTAATGGTCTTCTACCAGCAATTTCCTTTTTGGAGAACATTTTTTGAAACATTGGGATTCAACGTCATTATTTCAAAGGAGTCAGATAAGCCATTAGTAGCCAAAGCTATAGAAACTATCACCACCGAAACATGCCTGCCTATTGAATTAGTTCATGGTCATGTTATAGATTTAATAGAAAAAAATGTTGATTATATTTTTATGCCTTTCATTGTCAATTCAAAATTAAAAGAAGGAGATAAAACCACCAATAGCAATTGTCCGTGGATACAAACCTATCCTTTCATGGTGAAAGCTTCTCTTCACGGGAAAATTGATGCATCGAAATTACTAATGCCTACCCTTCATTTTCGATATTTCGAAAGGGTATTAGTCAAGGAGTTGAGCGATTATTTCCACGCCCAATTCGGTATTCCTAAGAGTAACATTAAAAAAGCGATTTATAAAGCAGATGAAAAACAGACAACCTTTGAAAAACAACTGGTCGCTTACGGAGAAAATTTACTTTCCCATCTTCCCGAAAATTGCCAAGCCGTTGTGATTCTCGGCAGACCGTATAACAGCACCGATCCGCATCTCAATTTGAATCTAACAGAAAAGCTTATCAATCAAAATTTATTGCCTATTCCTCTCGATATGCTTGATCTATCAACTGCTGAAATTTACTCCAATTACAGAAACATGTATTGGCCTAACGGACAAAAAATCATAAGAGCAGCACAACTAATTGCCAAAGATGACAATTTACATGCGGTATACATAAGCAATTTCCGTTGCGGCCCCGATTCCTTTTTATGGCATTATGTGAATGAAGAGTTAAAAGGTAAACCTTTTTTACATCTTGAAGTCGATGAGCACTCTGCCGATGCAGGTATGATTACTCGTATCGAAGCTTTTATGGAAAGTTTAAAAGGCGTTGCTTCCAATAAAAAGCAGGAAACAGAGATACATAGACCCAGACCGAGTCTGGCATCTCCCACAAAGGACAGGGTGGTATATTTTCCCTATATGCACGACTATGGTTATTTACTTGCTGCCAATGCACGTTATTGTGG
>JAQVNO010000135.1 GCA_028703095.1 Bacteroidales bacterium | reverse complement strand
TTGAAGTCTATAGTAGAACGCATTCCATGAATCAAAAATTAACTCTGTAACTGTAGTAAATAAAAGTGATATTGCTAATAAATGTGTACGGTTGCCGCCAAAGAAATTTTTACTTTTTTATCAAATTATATGGTAAAAGAAAAAGTAGATGTTTTTGTTGTCGGCGAAGCCAAACAAATGAACAATACCGCCTCCTCGGCGAGCAAATACATTGAGCCTTTTGTTAAAAAATTAAGAGAGGTATATTCGGATATACAGATAGTAAGAATAGATGAGCGTTTTACGTCCAAAATGGCATTTCAAACGATGATAGAGGCAGGCTTACATAAAAAAGCCAGACAAAACAAAGCCCTTGTTAACACCATTAGTGCCACCATATTATTACAATCCTATTTAGAAAGTAAAGATATACAATTAAAAAACTCTAAATAAGTATGATATTACCAATAACTGTGTATGGAGATCCGGTATTAAAAAAAGCCGCAGCGGATATTAAGAAAGACTATGAGGGCTTGCAAACATTAATAGAGAATATGTATGAAACCATGTATTATGCAAGAGGAGTAGGGTTGGCAGCACCCCAAGTGGATTTGTTGCTAAAATTGTTTATTGTAGATACAACTCCTTTTACGGATAGTGAAGAATATGCTGATGATAAACCTTTGAAACAAGTGTTTATCAATGCTGAAATTTTGGAATATATGGGCGAAGATACCGTCTTCAACGAAGGCTGTTTAAGTGTACCCGATATCAATGAAAACGTGATAAGGAAATCGAAAATTCGTATTCGTTATCAGGACGAGAATTTCGAGGAACATACCGATGTTTTCGATGGAATAGCAGCTCGTGTTATTCAGCACGAATACGATCATACGATGGGAAAGACCTTTATCGATAGGATTTCCGGATTAAAAAAAACCTTGTTGAAAGGAAAATTAAACGATATTTCAAGCGGACGTAAATGTCCTTTTTATAAAGTAAAACAACATAAAAATTAATGCCGATGTATAAAGTAAAAATACTTATTGTAATCCTATCAGTGATGATTTTGTTTTTTGCTTGCACTGAGTCGCGAAAAAAGCAACATGAACATATTTCAATGTTGGAGAATACATTACAAGATAGTTATGACACCCTTAAAATGGCAAAATTGGTCGAATTGTATGATAATTATGTGAATGATTTTCCTTCCGATTCATTGTCACCTATCTATGTATTTCGTGCGGCAGAAATAAACAGAGTCCTGGGAAAAGGTGCGGAAGCTTTAACCAATTATCATTTACTCATTAAGACATATCCCGAAAGTGCGTATGTACCGGAAGCCTATTTTTTTATGGCTGTTGTGTATGAAAATGTGTTGTATGATTTTACAAAAGCCTCCGTTTCGTATTGTGAGTTTTTAGATAAATACCCGGAACATCCGTTTGCTAAAGATGCAAAGCTCTCCTTGGAATACTTGGGGAAAAGCCCTGAAGAAATTATAAGGATGTTTGAAAATCCTCCAACCGAAGATACTTTATAGTTTTTTATAATGCAAATTCATAACGACATAGGGGCACTGGCACACTATCGGCATGCCGTTGTTACCATAGGCTCCTTTGATGGAGTACATGTGGCACATCAACGGATATTGAAAAAATTAATCAGTGTAGCCAAAGAAATACAAGGAGTGTCGGTTATTATTTCTTTTTATCCTCATCCCCGCACGGTTATCGATCCGGATTTTCAATTTCACATGATAAACACACCGGAGGAACGCAACCGACTCTTAGAGCAAGCAGGGGTGGATGTGTTACTAACCCTTCCGTTTACTCACAATTTTGCCGCCTTGTCATACCTTGATTTTATCCATTTGCTGATAAAGCACATTCATTTGCACAGCATTGTTTTAGGCTATAATCATAATTTCGGAAACAACAGAGAGGGAAATACACAAAACTTGATGCAATTATCGGAGAACTACCATTTTAATGTGATAGAAGTTGAAAAACAATTAGTAGACTCACAAGCCATCAGCTCTACCCTTATCCGAAAAATGATGTACGCAGGGAATATTACCCAAGTGAATGCCTTGCTTGGCTATGCGTATTTTGCGGAAATTTGCATTCAGAAGGAAATAGCATATAATCAAACGTTTCAATTTACGCTTTGTCATTCATCGAAAATATTTCCCCAAAAAGGAGTATTTAATGTACGCATGCAACAATATTATGCGAAAATATGTATTAATGAAAGTATGCTTACGCTTACTTTTCAAGAAGAGGTAAAAGATATAGTTGTAAAACAGAAGTATAATATTTATTTTATCTGATATGAAGAAAAAAGATCCTTTTGTTGCCATACGTCCTTATACGGATCAGGAATTGCCTTATGCAATCAATAGAATGTTAATGAATCAGGGTTTTATTAATTCATTGGCTAATTTTATAACCGATTCATCTTTGCCTGCTACCGTTAAGCGTATACGAAAAATTACCAGTTGTCACCAAATGCAGGAGGAAATTTTCGCTCCTATGATTCAAACTTTTATACAGCGGAGTGTGGATAACTTGAGTTATGACGGCTTTCAACATTTGGATGCCAATAAGTCGTATTTGTTTATCGCCAATCATCGCGATATTTTGTTGGATTCAGCACTCTTACAGCTTTATTTGATTTCTAAAGGATTGCCTACTACAAAAAGTGCCATAGGCGATAATTTATTGTCGTCGCCGATATTTACCGATATTGCAAAAATAAGCAATATGTTTACCGTTATTCGGGCAAATACACCCCGTACCATGCTTATTAATTCTACCCTGCTCTCCGAATATATCCGTCACAGTATATGCAAAGAAAAAACCTCGGTTTGGATTGCTCAACGTAACGGACGCACCAAAGACGGCTTGGATAAAACCCAACAAGGGGTATTGAAAATGCTGTATTCCAGCGAGAGAATTAATGTGTTTCAAAGTTTAAAGAAATTAAATATCGTACCGGTAACCATTTCCTATGAGTTTGAACCCTGCGATAGGATGAAAGCCAGAGAACTGATATTGACAAAAAAGAATAAAATTTATATCAAAGAACACAACGAGGATTACCGTAGCATCACTACCGGTGTTTTTTCTTACAAAGGAAACGTGCATTTGCAATTTGGTCAGCCGATTGATAAATTTTTTGATGAAAAATTGACATTCAATTCGTCAAACGATCAAATACAATATGTTACCAATCTTATTGACGAGCAAATGTATAGAAATTATAAGCTGTTTCCCAATAATTATCTGGCTTATGATATGCAAAACAATACAACGCGTTTTCAAGACAAATACACTGAAGTAGAGAAACGAGAGTTTGTAAAACATTTAAATCGCCAGGCAAATATAGAAGATGTGAGCTTTGTGAAAATGAAACAAACCATATTGGCTATTTATGCCAATCCGGTAAAAGCCTATCTAAGTCTTACGGAGAAAGATAAAACGATTTAATGAGTAGTATCGCCCAATGAAAATATTGGATTTTTATATCATACGAAAATTTTTAGCAACATTCTTTACCGCCATTAGTTTGATAATTGTCATTGTGATAGTGGTTGATGTTTCTGAAAATATTCAGGATTTTTTAGATGGGAAAGCCCCTGTTATGGAAATCATAACGGGTTACTATTTAAATTTTATCCCTTATTTTGTGAATTTATTAAGTCCTTTATTTACCTTTATTGCTGTTATCTTTTTTACTTCTAAGTTGTCGGGGAATTCCGAAATAGTAGGCATGCTCAATGCCGGTATGAGTTTGTATCGCTTGTTGGTGCCTTATTTAATATCTGCCATAATTATAGGAATATTATCCTTTTATTTAAGTAATTTCTTAATTCCCAATACATCGAGAAATTTAATGGCTTTTAAAGAAAAATATGTTTCCCGTCAGGTGCGACCCAAACAATCGGACAATCATATCAAATTAGCGCACAACACCTATGCGTATGTGCATTACTGGGACAATATCAATTTAAAAGGTCATGATTTCTGGTATGAAAAGTTTGACAAAAATGGCGTTGTCTACAAAATTTCGGCGCAGACTATCGCGTGGGATTCTGTCGAATCCAAATGGAGATTGTCAAATTATGTAAAACGATATATCTCCGGCATTAACGAAAAAGTGGAAACCGGCTTGGTAATGGATACCGTTATCAATATGAAACCTACCGATTTCGTATGGGTGAAAAATGGGGTTGATATCATGAATTATAAGGAAATAAGAGCTTTTATTGCCGAAGAAAAAGCAAAAGGCTCAGACAATGTAAAAGTGTATGAGGTCGAGAAACATCGACGGATTGCTTTTCCGTTTTCTACCATTATATTAACCGTTGTGGGGGTATGTGTCTCTAGTCGAAAGTCAAGACAAGGAATGGGTTTGCATTTATTGGTGGGATTGGCAATTTCTTTTTCTTTTATCATGCTGATGCAGGTATCCCAAGTGTTTGCCGTATCCGGTGGAGTACCTATACAATTAGCCATATGGGTGCCAAACATATTGTATTCCCTGCTTTGTGTGGGATTATTGCTGACAACGCCGAAGTAAAGCTGTCTGTTTTAAAAAGTTTTCAGTTTTTTTGTCGCGAGTGCCGTGTATCAAAATCAATTAAAAATTAAGAATTAAACTTGATGCAAGGCTCTAAAAAACTGATAGCTGATAGCTTTCACAAATTATGAATGATGAATTATGAATGATGAATTGGTTTTTTCGTTCCGAAAAATAAGGGTAGGCTGTGTATATCTCTTTGTGTTCTTTGCCTAAAACCTCTGCGTCCTCTGCGGTTAATTATGATGAATTAAGAATTAAACTTGATGCAAGGCTCTAAAATACTAACAGCTGATAGTTGTCAGCTTCCGAGTTCATAAAAATGCCGTGCCTATCTTTT
>JAQVNO010000034.1 GCA_028703095.1 Bacteroidales bacterium | reverse complement strand
GGGACATGGATTACATATGTTATACCCTGCTTCAAATTGTAAATTAGCCTCACGTATGCTACGCAAAGGTGGACTGATAACCGAATTTATAAGTGGCACCGGTCCTGATGCGATAAATTTTCCTACTCGTAATCGTATCATAGCCGGCTTATCAGATGCTATTATTGTCGTAGAAGCACGCAAAGAAGGAGGTGCTTTGATAACAGCGAATTTGGGTTTTTCGTATGACAGGGATATTTTTTCAGTCCCGGGAAGGGTGGGAGACCTACAGTCGGAAGGGTGTAATAATTTGATTAAAAGCAATAAAGCAGCACTTATAACTTCCGCAAAGGATGTTATCCAACTGATGCGATGGGATGAAACGCCGGCACACAAGAAAAAACGGCAACAAAAGATGTTCTTCGACCTTAGTCCGGAAGAAGAAAAAGTGATAAAAGTAATTCAAGAACACGAAGAAATAGACATAGATACACTTGTTCCTAAAATAAACATTCCTCTTTCACGTTTAACAACCCTATTGCTTACACTCGAATGTAATGCCTATATTGAATGTTTGCCGGGTAAGCGATATAAAATTGTTTAAGAAAAGATTATAAAAGAAAAAGATGAAAATTCAAAAAATTAAATTCTATTTAATCAAATTATTACTAACTTCTTTTGCTGTTTTGTTTTCAGCTTGGTTATTAAAAAAAGGAATACATATTCAGGAACCAAGAATTTTTACGGCTATAGTAGTCGGCATAACATTAATACTTTTAAATACCTTTTTAAAACCGTTGTTGGTAGCCTTAACCATACCCTTGACACTTTTCTCTTTCGGTTTTTCCCTTTTAATTATCAATGCCATCGTTATAGAATTGATAGATTTTATTTTACCCGGATTTACCGTCGATAGTTTTATATGGGCTTTGTTATTCAGTGTGCTGGTATCTCTAACAACCTCTATCCTTGAAGGAATAGGAAATGTACAAGTGATACGTTATAACAACAACCATCCAAACAAACCAAAAGACGATGACGACGATTTTACGCCTTATGAAGAAGTATAAATTATATAGACAGTTTAACGTAATTATGGATTAATCGTGCTTTTTTTGTTTTTCCGTTTTTTAGTAATTCGACGTATAAGCCCGTATATTAATCCAATGATAATCCACAGGGGCCATATTTGAATAAAAAACAGCACAATAACAACAACACCATTCCATCCGCTTGACAAAGATTGTTTTACTTTCTCAAAAAAGTTTTCTCTTACTTCCGGCGTATATTCAAATACCTTTTTAATTTCTAATTTCAAGGTACTATAATCCACCTGATTACTCAAATAACGCAAAGAACCCTCTGTGCTTTCAATTTCTTCTTCTATGTTTCGTATGTGTTCTTCAATTTCAAGAATTTCCTTTACGGATTTAGCCTGCTTAAGCAAGTCTTGATAACGGGAAAGGTAGTTGCGTTTGTTTTCAAGACGAATTTCCAAATCAACAAAATTTTCGGTTACATCACGAGCGTCTATTTCTTTATAGAGCATTTCATTATTGCCTTTTTCAATGGCGGCAATAAAAGATTCGAAATGAATATTAGGAATTCGAATAGTGAGGTTTATGGATTTACTTTTGGTGTATTTGTCATAATTTTCTTTTGCATAATACGCCTCATAACGCGACACCAAACTATCAATGTCTTTTTTTGTTTTTTCCAAATTGGAAACTTCTATCCCCATATTTCCATCTTTGATTATTTTTTTTACATGTAAGGGTTTATCCCCATTCTCAGGAAGAGGTATTGAGGAGGGTGAAACCGGTGCGTATTCCGCTTCCACACAAGCGTAAACATCCTCTTCTACTGCAACTTCATCGAAATTGATTTGTTCTTTGACTTCTTTTTGATTGCATGCAGTGAGGATAAAACAACAAATAGCAAGATAAATAATTTTTTTCATACAATTACATTTTTATAAATAATGCAAAATTACAGATTTTTTTTATTTTTAGTTATAAATAAAAAGTGAATTTGAATTTATAAGTAATTTGTTTGAAATGAGAGCCGATATAATAGTGGCAATATATAAGACTCGTTGGCAAATAGAATTATTATTCAAACAATTAAAACAAAACTTCCCATTAAAATATTTTATTGGTGATAATGAAAATGCAATTAAGATACAAATATATTGTGTATTGATAGCGAATCTACTAATGGCTGTCATGCAAAAACAACTTAAAAGAAAATTGTCTTTTTCAAATTTAGTTAGTTTTTGCAAAATACATTTGTTTAATTATATACATTTAATGAAATTTCTAGAAAATCCGAATAAAGACTGGCTTAAAACAAAACAAAATTTAGAACAATTAACCTTGTTTTAAAGGGGAGCTTACTTCCTAAATCATCAAAAAAACTAAAATATTGTAATAGATATTCAATGACTTAAGTTTATTTTAGCTGTTTTTAGATTATTATCGGACAATGATGAAATAAAATTACTATTTTTGCACATAATTTTAAAAAATGAAAAAAGTATCTTTATGTATGGCAATTTTAGCCATAGTATTCGCCACTAGTTGCGAAAAAATGAGTTTAGAAAATGAAGTTAATATCAATCAAAAAGATTTAGATTCTTTGCCGATTCGACAGTTTAGTGATTTTGACTCGTTATACAATGAGGTTGAAAACACAATTAAGTTTAGCCATGAGGAATTAGTGGCTTATGAAAATAGCATAGGAGTTGAATCTTTTGGTAAGTTGGCAGAAAATATTTATTATCCTATTGTTGATAATGATACAAATATGTCTTATGAAGATTTATTACAAGTAGTTCAGGAAAATTCGGAATTTCTGCAAATTAAAGAAATTGACGGAGAAGAGTATTTTGAAACAAAATACTGTAATTCTCCATTCCGTTATATTATGAATGCTAATTGCATGTTTAAAGTTGACTCTACTTTGTTTAAAGTTTTTGAAAATGGACATGTAACGTGTAATGTTAGTTATTTAGATGAATTAATAAATATGACTGAAGATGATTTTTTAAATCTTAATGAAGAAAATGGGGTTTTTACAATTCATAATAGAGTAGATAATTTAAAAACAAATTATGGTCAAAAGTATATTGCTATTGCAACCAATAGTAATGGGAAAGAAAGAGTAAAAGTTGAGTTGTGTTATATACAAGGCGAGAGACGTATGGTAAATAATCAGGTAGTAGTATGGGGCTCATTTGCTGTTAAAACTAAAGGATACCGTAAATTTGCAGGTGTTTTTTGGAATGTAAAGAGAACAACGGAAAATAATCTTTGGGCAACTATTCATGTATATAATTCTGACCAAACTGGTTCAGCCATTAGAACTGTTTTTGATTATAAGAATGAATCATTATTATATCGAGTTAAAGTTACTTTACCAGTTTATGAAAACGATCCAAATATTTTTATTTGTGATGGTTATGGATATGGAAAAATTCCTGCTATAACTTGTACTTTGAATTTGTAATACAAAATATGAAAACAAAAATTTCTAAAATAACCATTGGATTAATCCTACTTTTAGTTTCAGTGTCAAACTCTGTGTTTTGTGGTATAACCGATTCTATCCAAAACTATTCCATAAAACACAGATGGACTATTAAAACAACTGTTGCGGCTTACAAATGTTGGGATCAAGACTTTGCGGATGTTGTAGTTGGAGATTTTGAACAAGTGGTCAATGTTAATCGTGCAAATTTTAGGATGGAGGCAAATTATGGCATTAATAAATATATAGAGATTGGAATTTTTGCAGGATTTCAACACTATGTATATGAATATCCAATAGGAGAGGAAGAAGCGAATGATACGATATTTAGTTATGTAATTTTAAAAAAATCTTATGCGCCGGTTTTTGGAATTAATGTTAATTTTCAATTATTGCCTTTATTTGTTACCGAAAAAAGTTGTCGTTGGGATGTTTACTTAATAGCAAGATACGGAGGTTGCCTTTTACCTCACAAAGAATTTAATTACAACAATGACAAACGTTATCGACAAGAATATGGAGTTGGGACAGGTATTGCTTATTATTTTGGAAACCGAATAGGTGTTAATTCCGAATTTTTGCTTGGAAATTTTTCGTATTTTTCCCGTTATGTTGATAGTAAAATAAGTTTTCGTCTCGGTATTTCTTGTAAAATATAAGAAGAATGAAAAAAAATGTAATCATAGTGTTTTTATTTTTGTTTATAGCGAACAGTTTTTCTCAAAAAACAAATAATCGAAAAATGGGAGATAATCAAGTATTAAACCTGATAGATTTTTCAAAACCTGTTCATTCGCTTGGTTTTTCTTTATATTCGGGAATAAATTTTGCACCGAAAGTAATATATAATTCAGGACCCATCGAACCCAAAATAAATAATGCCTTTACACCGGAATTTACGCTACAATATTCGTGTATATTAAAAAATAATTTTGGTTTTTCCTTGGAAATTCCATTCGGCATATTTAAACGGTCAAGTTATTATTATTTAGAAAAATACAATACCAATGATGTTCGTCTTGAGGTAGGTTCGACGTATATTGGTTTTTCACCCAAAATTAACTATTTAAAAGAATTAAGCCCTAAAATTTATATACAAGTAGAATTTGGACTTAAATTTATGCCGTTTTATTACTCCTCCGAACATTGGTCAACGCAAGAATTAGATATAAATAATCCTAATAGTACTATAAATTACCTTATTGTTCCTCAGGAAAATTATCCAATTCCTGATGCTACCACATCAATTTTATTCTTTATTCACGGTAAAAATAAGCAGAAAAACTTCGTTGTCGGCATTACGGCAAATCTATCATTTGTCGAACGGATGATTTTTGTTTACGATACGTATGAATCGGAAGTGCCGTTTGAATATTATTCTTTTGGGCAATATGGATTTACATCAAGTTCGATAGGGATTACCCTTGGTTATCGGTTTATAGGATTAAAACCATAAATTTTTATTATACAAAAAAAATGAGCTGTCAAGGGGCAGCTCATTCCACATAATTCACATAACAATATTACAAATAAATATCTCTTTCGCCTTCGTCAATTTTATCAATAGTGTCGGTAATGGTCTTTTTAAGTTTTTCTTTGCCTACTTCGGCAACCAATTTCTTGATAAGTTTCATGCCTTTTTCTTTTGTTTCAGGTGTAGCAAAATCATTGAGGTATTCCCTGAAAGTAAAAATAGCATTGGGCATGCAATATTCTTTGATAAGTCCGGGTTTGGCTAAGTCCATAAAATCATGTCCCACACGCCCTTTACGATAGCATCCGGTGCAGAAAGAAGGGATATACCCACTGTCAATCATACTGGAAATAACTTCATCCAATGTTCTATGGTCACCCAATTGAAATTGGCTGCCGGTTTTATGTCCTTTTGTATCATTGGCATAAGCTCCGGGATTGGTACGTGAGCCGGCAGATATCTGACTGATCCCATAATTGAATAATTCGGTACGTAACTCGTCGGTTTCACGGGTACTCAATATAATTCCTGTATAAGGCAAAGCAATACGAATAATGGCAATAATCTTTTTAAAATCGTCATCGCTTACTTTGTGGGGTATATGCTCCGGAAGAGGTGCTCCTTCAGCCGGTTCTATACGAGGAAAACTGATGGTATGGGGTCCGCAACCAAAGGCTTCTTCCAGATGATTGGCATGTTCCATGAGAGCCAGAATTTCAAATCGGTAATCTGCTAATCCAAATAATACTCCCAATCCAACGTCATCTATGCCTCCCTCCATGGCTCTGTCCATGACTAACAAACGGTTTTCATAATCGGCTTTGGGGGTGTCGTTGGGATGATAGATTTTATATAAATCAGGATCGTAGGTTTCTTGAAAACAAACATAAGTGCCAATTTTCTCCTTTTTCAATTGTCGGAAATCTTCTATAGACATGGGGGCTAACTCTACATTAATACGACGTACAGAATGTCCGTTATGATTCACCGCATAGGTAGTACGTATGGCATCACAGATATAATTGATATCGTTGGCGGGAGTTTCTCCGCAAATCAAAAGTAAACGTTTGTGCCCTTCGTGCAGCAGTTCTTTTACTTCCGTTTCAATTTCATGCATGTCGAGAATCTTACGTTTGATGCTTTTGTTGTCTCTCCTGAAACTGCAATATAAACAATTGTTCACACAACGGTTTCCGGTATAGAGAGGAGCAAAGATAACCAAACGTTTGCCGTAAATTTCTTGCTTTACTTTTTTGGCAACTTCCATGATTTCATAGATTTGCTCATGATTTTCCACTCTTAACAAAGCAGCAACATCTTCCAATCCCAAACCTTTCATTTTTAAAGCACGTGTTAATATATCGTTTAATTGCTGTTGTGTGGGTGCTTCGCCTTGTATGAGTTTGTATAGTTTCTTTTTATCTATAAAGTTTTTAAATTTCTTATTAGTATTCATGGTATTATTAATTATGGTTAATACGATATTTTAATTTTTGAAAGCATTGATTTTACTTCTACATCCGGCAATCTGCCTAATTTTCCTGTTAATGCACTTATTTGATCTGTGTTTCCTTCAATGATTAACGAAATAAAATTCAAATTGTGCTCGCGTAAAGGTAAACCTTGACGTGCTAAAATTAATAGACTGACTTCTGAAAGTAATTGATTAACTTTTGGAACTATTTTGGGGTCGGATATCAGAATGCTGATAGTGCCTAGTCTCTTTTCCATTAGAACCTCCTTTTGGATTAGATTGTTATTTAATATTTTAATTATAACTTCGAATAAGATTAGCTCCGATTCTCAGTTGTTTTCTCAACATTGCAAAGATAGTATTTTATTTCATATAAATTCCATTGGAAATAAATTTATTTGTTTTCTTTTTCCTTTCGTGTATTGTACACATTCATTGTTCGTTGAATTCCTTGTAAAACAAAACTTTCTATTATTTCTTTTGAACTAACAATAGCGGATTTTATACATTTATGTTCTTCGGGGCTAAACGTTCCCAGGACATATTCCACTTGGTAACCTTGTGCAAAGTCGTTGCCGATACCGCATCGTAAACGTGAAAAATAGGATGAGTCCAATGTTTCGATAATGTGATTGAGTCCGTTGTGAGTGCCACCGCTGCCTTGCGATTTTACTTTTAAACTGCCGAGCGGTAAATCTTTATCATCTGAAATAATTAATATGTTTTCAATGGGAATTTTGTGCTTTTCCATATGATAACGAACCGCTTTTCCGCTTAAATTCATATAGGTGGTCGGTTTTATCAGAATAATTGTTCTGCCTTTAAGTTTATAAGAACAAGCATGCGCATATCTATCAGACTGAAAGCTTATATTATGGGAATCAGCGACATATTCCACTATCTTAAAGCCGATGTTATGTCGCGTTTCAGCGTATTCAGAACCAATATTTCCTAATCCTACAATTAAATATTTCATGCTTAATTTTTATGATGCAAAAATAATAAATAATCACTAATTGATACTGATTCAAGCTAAGATTTTATGTAATATTTTGTAAGGTCTTTGGAATTCAACGTAAAAAATAGTAGGTGTTGACAGAAAACACAGGTAGAAGTGGGATAAAAATTCATTGATAATTATTTTGTTCCAATTATTGATTGATTTTTAATACCTCTATTTTTACATTATGTTTTTATGTGCCTACATTGGTTTGTGTGAAATTTTCATGTACTTTTGCAATCATATTTTTTTAATTATAGGATGATGAAAAAGCATAAGATATCAAATAAAAGGTTACGTTTAGCAACAATAGATACAATCATTGCTGAAGATTATCATTTGGAATTGTCGGCAGATTCCGTTAAACGTATAGAAAAGTGTCGCAACTATTTAGATGATAAAATTAAAAAACAAAAAACGCCTATCTATGGTGTTACAACGGGTTTCGGTTCTTTATGCAATACCGCTATTTCAGAAAAAGATTTAGGTACTTTACAAGAAAATTTGGTGAAGTCGCATGCTTGTGGAATGGGCGATAAAGTAGATTGCCAGATAGTACGTATAATGTTGTTATTAAAAATACAGTCATTATCTTACGGACATTCAGGGGTGCAAGTGCTTACAGTACAACGTTTGATTGATATGTATAACAATGAGATTTATCCTGTTGTTTATGAGCAAGGTTCTTTGGGAGCTTCCGGTGATTTGGTTCCATTGGCACATCTTTCTTTACCTTTAATCGGATTAGGAGAAGTGGTTTACAAGGGAAATTATTATTCCGGCAACGAAATTAATAAGATGATGAAATGGACCCCGATTGCTTTAAAATCTAAAGAAGGCTTAGCGTTATTGAACGGTACGCAATTCATGTCAGCTTATGCAGTTTACGCTTTGTTAAAAGCCAAACGTATTTCATATGTTGCTGATTTTATTGGCAGTATCTCTTTAGATGCTTTTGATGGACGGTTGGAACCTTTTCTTGCAGAAGTACATGCTGTTCGTCCACATTGGGGACAGATGGAAACAGCAAATAATATTTTAAGTTTCTTGGAAGGTTCGGAAATCAGTTTGCAAGAAAAAAAACATGTACAAGACCCATATTCTTTTCGTTGTATGCCACAGGTGCATGGAGCGAGTAAAGACACTATAAATTATGTTGAAACGGTTGTTGAAACAGAAATTAATTCAGTTACGGATAATCCGACTATTTTCCCTGATGAAGATTTGATTATTTCTGCCGGAAATTTTCATGGACAGCCATTAGCATTGGCAATGGATTTTTTGGGTATTGCTTTAGCTGAATTAGGAAATATCTCAGAACGAAGAATTTATCAATTGGTAGATGCCAAGAGAGGATTGCCTTCATTTTTAGTTAAAAATCCCGGTTTAAATTCCGGATTTATGATACCGCAATATGCTGCCGCTTCTATTGTGAATCAAAATAAATTACTCGCCAATCCATGTTCCAGCGATTCTATCGTATCTTCACAAGGGCAGGAAGATCATGTAAGCATGGGAGCCAATGCAGCTGTAAAATGCGTCCAAATACTTGCTAATCTGGAGAAAATATTAGGAATAGAACTCTTTAATGCAGCCCAAGCTATCACCTTTAGAAAGCCCTTGAAGTCATCCTCGAAAATAGAAGAGCTATTACAATGTTATCGCCAAAGTGTGCCATTTATTGAAAATGATGCCACTATGTATGATAAAATGAAGGAAAGTCATGCTTTTGTACAGGCTATGGAAATGCTTTTTCAGTTTGAATAATCCCGGAAATATATTTAATGTGTTGAACATTAGAATCATTAAAAAATAATTAAAAAAAAACAAAAAAAAATGAGTTTTGTTACAATAAAATTATATTTTTGCAAAATAAAATATAAGGAGACTATATATCGAAACAATTTTATCTTTTTACTTTAAATACACTCAAAAATATCAAGGAGGTTATTATGAAGACGAAATTGTTAAAAAATAGTGATGAACAACTGGTATCTCTCTATATTAATGGGGAAGAATCTGCTTTAGAAGTCCTTGTAAGTCGTTACCAACAAAAAATTTTCTCATATATAATGATGGTTGTTCGTGATAAAGATTTGGCAGAAGATCTTTTTCAAGATACCTTTATTAAAGTTATTAATACACTGCGTGTAGGAAATTATCGTGAAGAAGGAAAATTCAATCAATGGATTATGCGAATTACCCGTAATTTAATCATTGATCATTTTCGAAAAAATCAAAAAATGTCATTTATTGATAATAACAATGAAACGGGAAACTTTTTCGATAATTTTTCAGAACCAACTCATTCGATTGAGCAAATAATGATTACTAACCAGATTCATGATTCATTGCGTTCTTTGATTACCTTGTTGCCTGATAAGCAAAAAGAGGTATTGATAATGCGTTTATATCAGGATATGAGCTTCAAAGAGATAGCCGATATTACCAATGTAAGTATAAACACAGCTTTGGGAAGAATGCGTTATGCCATTTTGAATTTGCGTAAATTGGTAGAAGAAAAGAATGTTATTTTAACTTATTAAATTGAAATATAGGATTATAGTAAGCTTAAAATTCTCTTTTAGAAGAGAATTTTTTTTATAACTTATTGAAAATTAAGAAAAGAAAATAATTATTGATAAAAAAAGAAAAAGAATGTATAAATTAACCTTTTATATTAAATAAAATTGTAATTTTGCATCCAAAATTTTTGGGAAATAATAAAAAAAATATAATGAAATCGGAATTAATGACATTCGCAGAGGCACAATTAGTTGAAAAAAAACAGTACCCTGTTTTTAAAGCCGGAGATACTGTTACAGTAACATATAGAATTGTTGAAGGCAGTAAAGAAAGATTGCAAGCGTATCAAGGAGTAGTATTACAGAGAGTAGGCTCAGGTATTACCGAAACATTTACCGTTCGAAAAATGTCAGGAGGCATAGGTGTTGAAAGAATTTTTCCTGTGAATTCTCCTTTCATTGATAATATTGTTGTGAATAAAAAAGGAGTGGTAAGAAGAGCGAGAATATTTTATCTAAGAGAATTGACAGGTAAAAAAGCACGTATAAAAGAAAAGAGAGTGTAATACTTTCTTTTTTCTTTTTTATCCTAATCATAATTAAGATTTATATATGGCTACAACAGCAGATTTCAGAAATGGCTTATGCATAGAAATGAACGGGGAAATATGGAGTATAGTAGAATTTTTACATGTTAAACCGGGTAAAGGAGCAGCTTTTGTTCGTACAAAATTGAAAAACCTACGCAACAACAGAGTCTTAGAGCACACATTCCCCTCCGGTATAAAAATAGATTTAGCCAGAGTTGAACGTCGTCCCTACCAATTTTTATATAAAGAAGATGCAACTCTTTATAACTTTATGCATACAGAAACCTTTGAACAACTGTCTATTGAAGAATCTTTGATTTCAAATCCCGGTTTAATGAAAGAAGGTCAAGGGGTTGAAATAATGTACCATGTGGATACAGATACACCATTAACGTGCGAAATACCTCCTTTTGTGGAATTAGAAGTTACGTATACAGAACCGGGTGTAAAAGGAGATACCGCAACTAATACCTTAAAACGAGCAAATGTAGAAACCGGTGCCGAAATTATGGTACCACTATTTATTGAAATAGGTGAAAAAATAAAAGTCGATACGCGTACTAACCGTTATGCAGAAAGAGTTAAATAGTAATATAATCTTATTATAATGAAATTAAATAAGCCTCTGACTTCAAATGATGTTCTTGAAATACTTGGTAATAATATAAAAGTTTTAGGAAATATAAATATTTCAATCACTGGCATCAATGAAATTCATTGTGTTGAAAAGGGAGATATTACATTTGTTGATCATCCAAAGTATTACATTAAAGCGTTAAGTAGTAAAGCTAGTTTTATTTTGATTGATAAAGAACCTGAAGATACATTTGGTAAAACATTATTTATTACTGATGATCCATTTAGAGATTATGTAAAATTGGTTAAACATGTTACTGCATTTGTTCCTCAAAACAGTTTTATTCATCCTGATGCTATCATAGGAGAAGGTACTGTTTTACAACCGGGAGTCTTTGTTGGTCAGAATGTTAAAATCGGCAAAAATTGTATCATACATTCCAATGTAAGCATATACAACGATACTACCATAGGTGATAATGTTATTATTCACTCAAATAGTGTAATAGGTGGTGATGCGTTTTATTTTAAACGTCGCGAACATTATTGGGATAAATTAGAATCTTGTGGTTCAACCAGTATTGGAAACAATGTTGAAATAGGGGCTTTATGCACTATCGATAAAGGAGTTTCTTCAGATACTTCCCTCGGAGAGGGTTGTAAATTAGATAATCACATACAAATTGGACATGATACCAAAATAGGAAAAAATGTGCTCATCGGAGCTCATTGCGCTATTGCAGGTGTTGTAACTATAGAAGACAATTGCTTAATTTGGGCAAAAGTATCTATTAATAAAGATTTGGTTGTTGCTCGAGGTACAACCCTCTTGGCAACTTCAGCCATTGATAAAAGCACTAAGCCTAATCAAGTGTTATTCGGAGCTCCTGCTATAGATTATCGTAAAAAATGGCGAGAAATGGCTGCTATGCGTATGCTCCCTGATATATTGGACGATTTAATAGAGATGAAATCAAAAATGAAATAATAAAAAAAGACGGTTCTTACCGTCTTTTTTTTTGTAATTATTTATTCCTAAATATTTTATTTAAATGATAAACTTCTAATGCATCAATCGGGTATTGAATGATGTTATGTATATATAATTGTTTTTCTTTTCCAATTTCAATTAAGTGATTGGATAATAGTGCAGCAATCGACCCTACAAAGTTTATGGGATAAGTTGCTGATTCAGGGTAGGGTAAAATGAATTCATCGAAAAAAGTAGTGAATGAGTTGTGAACTATGGATATCATTGTTTTATGTTCGATATTTTCAATAACAAATGGAGCAAAACTTGAAATGAAAGACCCGGGTTTTTCCTTTCGATAAAGATGATTCAATATGTCTAGTGGATTTAGCTTGTATTTTTCGTTAAATAATTTCAAGAGCTCTATAGGTAGCTTTTCTTTTAATACAAGCTGTAATAATCCTTTTCCGATATGAGTTCCACTGCCTTCATCACCTAACATATATCCTAAAGAAGGTAATGTTTTTACAATGGTTTTTCCATCATAAACACAAGAATTAGAGCCTGTTCCAAGAATACAGGCAATACCGATATCGTCGCCACAGCCGGCTATAGCCGACGCCATCGTATCATGATCAACAATAACCTCTGCATTTTGAAATATCAAACGAATGCATTTTTTAATAAGTTCTTGTTTGTTCAATGTCGAACAGCCTGACCCATAAAAATAGATTTTCTTAATTTCATCAAAAGACACTTTTTGAATAATCTGTGGTTTTACTTGATTTTGTATGACGTCTATTATTTCTTCTTCTGAAACATGGAATGGATTTAAACCGATTGTGTTTATATTACAAATACTTGATTTATGAATAGGGGATAGAAGTCGCCAATTTGTAGAGGTCGATCCACTGTCTGCAATTAATACCATAGTTAATTATTTTTTATGCAAAATTACATTAAAATTAGATTATATCAATTTTATTTTAAAACAATATTTCAACCCCAAATTTATGTAAATTTACATAAATATTTACATGTAAAAATACTGTAAACTAACGTAAATTTACTCACAAGTTCGGTAAATTTTTAAATGTAAATTGTGAATTTACAATAAAACATTAAAAAATCTTATGAATACTCTTAAAAAGCAAGTAAGAGTATTTAGAATAGACTATAATACAATTTAATATAGCTGTTAAATAAAGTAATACAATAATAAATATATGTAAATTATAGTATTTAAACGTAATTGCTATAAACATATTTATAGTAATCAATATAACAATATATAATGTGATTAATATAAAGTAATAATTGAAAAATATATGTAAATTTACATCTTTAAAAAAATAAATTGTTAAAATTATTTTATTTACTTTTATCTTTTTATTATTTTTGCACACTAAGTAAACAGATAGTTGTTCATGTAAATATTAAAAGAAAAGATGAAAGAAAGAATTAAGAAAATATTAGAAGAAAAAAAATTAACTCAATCAACTTTTGCAGATTTAATTGGTGTAGGTAGACCAAATGTAACTCATCTTATGAAAGGACGAAATAACTTTAGTCAAATAATCGCATCCAATACATTATTAGCTTTTCCGGATATAAATCCAATGTGGTTATTAAAAGGAGAAGGAAACATGTATAAAAACGGTAAAAAAAATTACACAGAGATTGAAAGTGCGAATGAATTGAAAAACAAAAAAATGGATACAGAAATAATGTTTCCGGATAGTGTTGAAAATTATAGAGAAGAACCAGAAAGTCAATTATGTAAAGAAGAAATGATACCTCAGGGAGAAATGAGTATTTGTGAAGATTCGAAATCAGATGCCGGGATATCGCATGCTGAGGAAGCAAGAAGTAGTACAAATCAATCACAACTTTCGGGAAACGAAAATCAAAGTCTTTCCAAAAAGAAAAAAATAGAAAAAATAGTTTTTTTCTATACGGATCAAACATTTGAAGAATATTATCCTAAAGGATAGTTCTTAATTTTTACATATCATTTTTAAGTCAATGTATTTTGTTGCTTTTGACTTATTTTCTTTATTATTATCCTTTTCTATATTGGAATTTGTTATACTTTTGCAATGATAATTTAATACATGCATTTTAAATAATATGTTTTTTTGTGTAGTAAATTATTATAAATCTTTATATTGAAGTTTTATTCTATGTCCAAATGAAAAACCGATTTTTTACATATTCAGAAACTTTACTAACTTCAGCGGATAAGATTTTACTTACCCTTAGTGGCGGTATAGATTCTATGGTTATGTTACATTTGTTCCGGCAATCTTCATTTAATATTGGAATTGCACATTGTAATTTTCAGTTAAGAGGCAAAGAAGCTGATGCGGATGAATTATTTGTGAAAGAAACAGCCGAAAAAGCCAACATCCCTTTTTTTTCTGTTCGATTTGATACCAAAACTTATGCTCGTAAGCAGGGGATTTCCATTCAAATGGCGGCAAGAGAATTAAGGTATGCTTGGTTTCAGGAAATTGCCCTTAAAAACGATTTTACATACATAGCAACTGCACATCATCGCGATGATGTATTGGAAACCTTCTTTGTGAATATGCTTCGTAAAACAGGGATAAAAGGTTTAATCGGTATCAAAGCAAAAAACGCTAATATCGTTAGACCCTTGTTGAATTTTTCCAGACAAGATATACAAGAGTATGCTGAAGTCAATCATATTTTATACCATGAAGACGAATCAAATAAAAGCGATTACTATACAAGAAATTATATTAGGCATCATATCATTCCGGAATTCAGAAAATTACAAGATAATTTTGATGAAGCTTTATCCGATACAATACATATTTTAAGCAATCAAGAAGCTATCTATAATCTTCATATTAAAAATGTTAAACAACAAATAATGAAAGGTGATGATAATATGTATGCTATTGACATACAAAATTTAATAAAATTATCAAAACCAAATGTTTATTTATTTGAATGCATTTATCCTTTTGGTTTTAATGCTTCACAAACAGATAATATTTTATCGTCTTTAAACAATGCATCCGGAAAACTTTTTATATCAGAAACACATAGTATCTTAAAAGATAGAGATACATTATTTATAAGACCTAATCTGAACAATGAAAGAAATCAACCTCAATGCATTGAAAATACATTTGTAAATGATCGTTTGGAACACGCTACTCTTAGCTTACGATTAATGTCTTATCATCAAGATTTTTGTTTTGAAAAAAGATTGGATATTGCTTATTTTGATGCAGCTAAAATAAAATACCCTTTGATAGTTCGCAAATGGGAGCAAGGGGATATTTTTTATCCTTTCGGTATGAAAGGGAAAAAGAAGCTAAGTGATTTTTTTACAGACAATAAAATTTCAATATTTAAAAAAGAAACGATAGACATCCTTTGTAATGGCAACGGGGATATTTTATGGATAATAGGTTTACGTAGCGATAATCGATATAAGGTAACACCGCAAACAAAAAACATTCTTAAAATAATGACAATGCTAAAAGAACAATAAACTAAAAAAAATATTATGGCAAGATTTGAAATAAGAGGAGGCAAACAGCTTAAAGGAGAATTAATACCTCAAGGCGCTAAAAATGAAGCCCTACAAGTTATTTGTGCTGTATTACTGACCAAAGATAAAGTTACGATTTCTAATATCCCTAATATTCTAGATATTAATCGATTAATAGAATTATTAATAGGAATGGGAGTAAAAGTGGAACAAAACGCACCTGACACTTATAGTTTTGAAGCTCAAGATGTTGATTTTGTATATATGGAGACGAATACATTTATTAATCAAGCCAATCGTTTACGTGGGTCAATAATGATATTAGGACCCCTTTTAGGCAGATTTAAAAGAGGCATTGCACCTCGTCCGGGAGGAGATAAAATAGGAAGAAGAAAATTAGATATTCACTTCGATGGCTTGTTACGTTTAGGAGCTGAATTAGATATATTAGAAGAAAAGCTTTTGTATAAACTAAACACAAAGCAGCTGAAAGGCTGCAATATGCATTTGGAAGAAGCCTCAGTTACCGCAACTGCAAATATTATCATGGCAGCCGTATTGGCAGAGGGGAAGACGAGTATTTTTAATGCGGCTTGCGAGCCCTATTTATATCAACTATGTACGATGTTAAATAATATGGGAGCCAAAATTTCAGGCGTAGGATCTAATTTGTTGACCATTGAAGGCGTCGAATCTTTACACGGCTGCACCCATCGCTTATTACCCGATATGATTGAAATAGGTAGTTTTATAGGAATGGCAGCTCTTACTTCTTCTGAAATAAATATTAAAAATGTAGGTTTTGATCATTTGGGAATCATTCCAAAAGTTTTTCAACGATTAGGGATTAAGATGGAAAGAAAAGGTGATGATTTATATATTCCTGCACAAGCACATTATGAAGTTGAAACATTCATGGATGGTTCCATTATGACTATTGCTGATGCTCCATGGCCGGGTTTTACACCCGACCTTATCAGTATTGCACTGGTAACTGCTATTCAAGCAAAAGGAAGTGTGCTGATTCATCAAAAGATGTTTGAGAGTCGTTTGTTTTTTGTTGATAAACTTATAGATATGGGAGCTCAAATTATACTTTGCGATCCTCATAGAGCTACGGTTATTGGGTTAGATCATCAATTTCCATTACGTGGCACTACGATGACTTCACCCGATATTCGTGCCGGTGTAGCTCAACTAATTGCAGCCCTCTCGGCAACGGGAACAAGTATTATACACAACATTGATCAAATTGACCGTGGTTATCAGAATATTGATTTGAGATTACAAAGTATTGGTGCTGATATTCAACGTTTAGATTAAAGTTCCTAAAAATACAATTTTCATTTCCTATTTTTTATTACTTTTGCATTCTATTAATTTATAAATATATCATATAATGGAAATGACATTAGAAGAAAAAGTAATCTACGTAATCAATCAAATAAGACCTCATTTGCAAGCTGATGGAGGAGATATACGTTTTGTCGAATTAACTCCTGATAATATTGTAAAAGTAGAATTGCAAGGGGCATGCGGTTCTTGTCCATATAGCAGAATGACGTTAAAAGATGGCGTAGAAGCTACTTTAAAACAGCATATTCCTGAAATACAATCAGTAACAGATATTAACTTAGGAATTTAATAAATTTTTTTTTTATGGGTTTAAAATGTGGCATTGTTGGTATTACCAATTCAGGTAAAACAACTTTGTTTAATTGTATGTCAAAAACAAAAGCACAAATTACTAATTTTGCTTTTAGTACCGGAAAATCTAATATAGGTATTTGTACTGTTCCTGACCAACGTTTAACAAAAATTCATCAGTTAATAAAAGCAGATGAACTTATTTATGCTACGGTTGAAATTGTTGATATCCCCGGTTTAGCCAAAGGGTCTAGTATGGGAGAAGGTATAGGCAATGCTTTTTTGGCAGATATACGTTTATGTGATGCCCTTATACATGTTTTACGTTGTTTTGATGATGCTAATTTACCTCATATTGATGAAACTATTAATCCGGTAAGAGATATTGAAACAGTTGATTTAGAACTTCAAATTAAAGATTTAGAACAGATAGAACGCAAAATTCAGAAATTAGACAAAGCAGCCAGAGTTGGAGATAAGGAAGCACGTCAGCATATTGAAATACTTGAAAAATATAAAAATCACCTCGAGAATTTTCAAAATATAAGAACCTTAGAAACTAATGAAGTTGAAAAAAAGGTGGTAGAAGATATGATGCTTCTAACTGCAAAACCGGTTATTTATGTATGCAATGTAGACGAGAAATCAGTGTTGACAGGAAATGTGTATTCAAATGCGGTAAAAGATTTCTTTAAAAATACACAAACTGAAATATTAATCATTGCCAGCAAATTAGAAGCTGAAATTTCAGAATTAGATGATGCAGATCAGTTGCTTTTTTTAGAAGATGTCGGTTTACAAGAGCCCGGGGTAAATAAATTATTACAAGCAGCTTACAAATCACTGAATCTTATTTCTTTTTTTACTGTAGGAGGCAAGGAAAATCGTGCATGGACTATTGCAGAAGGCATGTTGGCTCCTCAAGCTGCAGGTGTAATTCATAGTGATCTTGAAAGAGGTTTTATTCGTGCAGAAGTCATAGCCTATGATGATTTAATTGCTTATGGATCAGAAATTAATTGTAAAAATGCAGGGAAATTATCCGTTGAAGGAAAAAACTATGTAGTGAAAGATGGTAATATCTTACATATTAGATTTAATGTATAATTTTATATTTTATCATGAATCGACGTCTTGACTAAAAAAAAAATATTATTTTTGCATATCCTAAATTTTTACACATAAAAATTGATGTATTTAAAATCGTTAAAAAAATAAAATATAAAAGAATGAAACATGTTTTTACTTATTTTTTAAGAATTTGTCTACTATTTTGTTTGTCAATTAGTCTACATGCTCACGCTCAACAATCGACTGTTTGTGATGTTACTTTTGAAACTATAGGAGAAGCCAACCCGAAGTATCTTAAAAATTTTAATCCCATTGATTATGATCGACAAATAATGAAAGAGTGTGTAATTGATGTTATTAATTATGCACGTGAGAAATGTAGTTTTGCCGAACCTTTGGTAGCAAAAATTATACTGGACACAGCAGCTAAATACCAATCGGATTTTATGGCAAAAAAAGAAGAAAGGACATATAATAATATTGTCAGCTATTTGAAAACGACTGAATTAAGATCTGTAAGAGCAGGGGGGACAAAACGTGTTAGCGAGCTTATTGCCAGAGTTAAAGCTACTAAAGATAATGCAAAAAGCGATTATTCTTATTTGGAAGTAGCTACCGAAATAGCAAATTATATTTTAAAAAATTCAAAAACTTCGGCTATTCCTTTGGACAATAAATTCACATATATTGGTGTAGGTCTAAGCGTAGATTCATATTATAAATATGTATATGTTTCTTTGGTTTTTGGTAATGATTTATCTTTTAATAAAGAAGATATCACTTATAAAAATACGACGTATACACGTAAAACATATGGCTTAAAACCTTACAACGAAAAAACGTGTCGTAAATGTGAAGTAAAAAATATTGAAGAATTATACAAATGTATTGTGGTTAAAGGTTCTGATATATATTTTGTTCACCCTAATGTGAAAGAATTGAAACGTTTAATAGGAAAGAAAAAAGATGCCATTGCCATAGATATAGTTCAACACTCTCAATATGTTTGTAATTCACAAAATGATATTGATTTAAATTTTCCAA
>JAQVNO010000134.1 GCA_028703095.1 Bacteroidales bacterium | reverse complement strand
ACGCTCTTCCGATCTGTTTTGCATATGTTCTGGGAATACGTATGATGAAAGCGGGTGTAATTCGTGTAGGGAACGGAATACCTGAATTACAATGGGATACTATTCAAAGAATTTCTCCGAATACAATTATTTGTGTGCCTTCTTTCATTCTCCGTATCATTCAATATGCAAATGAACACACTATTGACTATAGAAAATCAAGCATTAAAAAGGCGGTTTGTATTGGCGAAAATTTGCGTGAAGATGATTTTTCCTTGAATCTATTAGGGAGAAAAATAAAAGAAAAATGGGACATTGATCTTTATTCTACCTACGCTTCTACCGAAATGAGTACTTCCTTTTGTGAATGTGAGGTGGGTCGTGGAGGTCATCATCATCCGGAATTAATTATTTGTGAACTAGTCGATAATCAAGATAATATCGTTCCTGAAGGGGAATACGGAGAATTAACAATCACTACCTTAGGTGTGGAAGGTATGCCTTTGTTACGTTTTAAAACAGGGGATATTTGCAGATTTCATTATGAACCTTGCTCCTGTGGTAGAACTTCTATGAGAATAAGTCCAATTAAAGGTAGAAAAAATCAAATGATAAAATTTAAGGGAACAACCCTTTATCCCGCTTCCATATTCGATGTGCTTGATAATGTAGATTATGTAGATAATTATTTGGTGGAAGTAAGTACGAATGAGTTTGGAATGGATGATGTAAGTGTTCTTATAGGTTGTTACAATCAAAGCGATGAAATCGTGAAAGATTTAAAAAATAGGTTTAGGGCAAAAATTCGCGTTGCCCCAAGCATTAAATTTGAAAGTGTTGATGTAATTAAGAAAATACAGCTTCCGGAAATGAATAGAAAACCTATTAAATTTATTGATAAACGAAAATAATACATAAATGGAAACTGTAATTTGCATGGAAAACATAAAAAAGCGGTATAAACATGGGGATAGACATGTTTTAAACGGCTTACATCTTAAGGTTCATGCAGGAGATATTTATGGTTTTCTCGGTCCTAATGGTGCAGGTAAAAGTACGACTATCAAATTATTATCGGGCTTAATATCCAATGATGAAGGGACAATTACATTATTGGGAAAAAATATTTTAGAACATCGCGAACAATTAAAAAGAAAAATTGGCATTGTTCCACAAGACATTGCAATATATCCTTCGCTAACAGCTTTTGAAAATTTAAAATTTTTTGGTGGTATTTACGGAATAAATCAGACACATCTGAAAGAGAGAATTGCATATTTATTACATCTTTTTGGATTAGAAGAACATAGAAACAGAAAAATAGAACATTATTCCGGTGGGATGAAAAGAAGAATCAATCTGATTGTGGGATTGTTGCACGAACCCAAACTTTTACTCTTAGATGAACCAACCGTCGGGATAGATGTTCAATCGAAAAATGTTATTATCGAAAATTTAAAAATGTTAAATCGTCAAGGCACGGCTATTTTATATACTTCTCACGACATGAACGAAGCAGAGCAATTATGTAATAAAGTGGGTATTATTGATGAAGGTAAAATAATTAAGGAAGGAACCCCCAAGGAATTAATAAAGCAATTTTCGGAAATGGTAAATCTGGAATCAGTTTATTTAAAATTAACCGGTAAAAAAATTAGAGATTAAATGAGAATATTTTTATCCCTTTTATACAAAGATTTTTTATTGTTGCTGCGGGATAAAGCGGGTTTATTATTGCTTTTTGTAATGCCTTTATCGCTGGTTCTCATCATGACTTCTATGCAGGATGGTATGATGAAGTCGGTTATTAATACCGATGTGTCGCTTTTATTGTTAAATAATGATATGGATAGTTTGGGGAATGCTATCGAAATAGAAATGCAAAAATCAGATGTATTTCATATGCAATCAGCCAAAGCATTAGATAGTTCCATGACCGAACAAGATCTTATTAATCTGATAGCAAAAGGAGAATATTTAATCGGAATATATATTCCGGATAGCATGACACATTTATTTATTGAAGAATATAAAAATGCGCTTTTTCAAGCTGTTATGAGACAACAAATTTCGCAGGATACCGTACAAAAAATGAAACTTAGTGTATATTTAGATCCTACTGTAAAACCATCTGTTCATTCAAGCTTGATGAGCAATATAAGGGCATTTTTTATGGAAATTCAAAATCGTTTTTCGTTGAAAGTTATTTCTAAAATGCTGGAAACTATTTCAGAGAACAAAATAAAAAATTTAGATTTAAGTGAATGTCAAGGAATAACGATAAATGAAAAGATTGCTGATAAAGGAGGGGAAGAAGGATTTCGTCCGAATGCGGTTCAACACAATGTGCCTGCCTGGACTTTATTTGCCATATTTTTTATTGTCATATCACTGGCAGGAAGCATTATTAAAGAAAGAGAAGATGGAAGTTTTAATCGCTTAATGACGATGCCTTGTTCCTATGCTTACTATCTTTCCAGTAAAATTATTATATACTTAATCGTTTGTATTTTACAGTTTTTGGGCGTGTTGGCGATGGGAATATGGATTTTTCCACTCATCGGAATGGAAGCTTTTATAATTGACGGCTTTTTTATTAATTTATTACTGGTTATCATTTGTGCTGCATGTGCAGCAATTTGTTTTGGGATAAGCATTAGTGCTATTGCAACCTCTCAGCAGCAAGCCTCAATTTTTGGAGCGATATCGGTCGTTATTTTAGCTGCAATCGGAGGAATATGGGTGCCTACCTTTGTTATGCCTGATTTCTTAAAGTTTATCAGCAATATCTCTCCCTTGAATTGGGCTATCGATGCTTCGTATAGTATTATTCTTAGAAAAACAACGGTAATAGACGTATTACCGGAATGTATATATTTGCTGACGTTTGCATTAGTATGTTTTTGCGTAGCCATTTTTTATAAAAAATATAAACTGTAGCATTGAAAATCATAGTATGATACTATTACCTCCGCCTATCATTTCTTATCCCGACATAATGCAATACCTCCCTCAACGTCCTCCTATGGTGATGGTGGATTTTTATTATGGAGAAATTGATGAGGAAGCATATACTTCATTTTTTATCAAAGAAGACAATGTTTTTGTAGAAGATGGAATCTTTACGGAGATGGGAATCCTTGATTTTTTAGCGCAATCAGGGATAGTTCAAATGGGACATAAAATACAAATTCCTGAAGAACTAAAAGCTTCTTCTATGGGCGTAATTACTCAATTTAAGTCTTTTCATGTACATGCTACTGCATCCGTCGGAGATACTATTTATGGAAAAGTAAAGAAGATATTTTCAAATGCGTACTCGGCAAGTTTATATGTAACTGCATTTTTCGAAGATAGCATTTTAATAGAGGGGACACTCACAGCAATGCTTATTGATAATAATCGAGATGTTATTAAATAGTTTTTTTAAAATTTGCAATTATTACCGAGAAAATGATCAGGTCATTTTCAACATTGAATTAATCGGTGATCATCCTTTGTATGCCGGTCATTTTCCCGACAGAGCGATAGTACCGGGAGTATGCTCTATAGGTATTATCAAAGAATGTGCTTCTTTTTACTTACAAAAATCTTTGCGCTTCAGCACCCTTGACCATTGTAAATTTTTAAAACCAATAGAGCCTTTGATTAATAAATCATTAAGCGTTACTATAAAGATACAAGTGATTGAATCCTCTACTTTTTCTATTTCCGGTAGCATTTTCTCTATGAATTCATGCTTTGTAACTATTAAAAGCAAAACAATAATACTATGATTATCAATTATCCGCATAAGACAGGGACGCATTGTGAAACGGCGAGCTTAAAAAATCTTTTTGAGTTTTACGGTTTTACAATCAGTGAAGAAATGATATTTGGAATAGGCAGTGGTCTTAATTTTATTCACTTCCCTTTTCCTTTTTTTACTAAAAACGAAGCTTCTCTTTTTCGAACGGTACCAACCGCAGTATTGAAAAACTTTTCGAAAAGAATGAAGATGCATGTAGAGATACATACTTACCGTAGTAAAGAGAAATCAATGAAAACATTGGATGTTTTATTGGAACAAGGAATCCCGACCGGAGTGGTTACCGAAGTTTATGGTTTGTACTATTGGAGAGCCATTATGCCTGAATGGCATCGTTTTCCGGGACATCATATCATAGTTGTAGGGAAAGAAAACGATACGTATTATTTGAGCGAAACCGATATGTTATTTTCGAATCAAACATTATACGAAATATCTTATCAAGAATTGAAAGAAGCCAGATTTACCAATAAGTTTACTTCTCCGAAAGGAAAATTATTTTATGTGAAATCTATTCCTGAAAAAATAGAAATGAAACCCGCCATTTTGCAAGGAATAAAAGCTACTTGTCATAATATGCTTGAAATACCTTTGCCTTTTTTTGGGGCAAAGGGAATCAAATTCTTATCAAAGCGAATGCTTGCCTATGAAAAAATATATGGCAAAAGTTTAGCTATTGATAATTTAAGGTTTCAATTACTTTTATCCGAAGAAGCGGGAACAGGAGGGTCGGGTTTTCGGTATTTCTATGCTACTTTCTTAGCAGAAGCAGCTGAAATATGTAAAGATAATGAATTACTTATATTTTCAAACAAGATGAGAATGATAGCGGATGAGTGGAGAAATTTTGCCGTCAATACACTTCGATATACTAAAGTTGCCGATAATGGATACGATCCTTTCCCTCAAACAACGACATGGGAAAACCTGAGAAAAAATCCTGTAGATGAAAAAACAGATATGATGTCTTTATCGGATTTGATAGCTAGTTCGGAGCGGGCGTCGGCCATTTTATCGGGATGATGCCGGAAGCTTTCCAGGGGCATTTTTCCGCGGTTGAAATTGACGATATTTCAGGACGGATCATGAAACAGCTTTATCCTCGGGAGAATATCGTCATCAAAAATCTGCAGCAGACATTTATCAAGCGAAATTCGCTGG
>JAQVNO010000133.1 GCA_028703095.1 Bacteroidales bacterium | reverse complement strand
TTGGAAGTAGTAATAGATCAAATCTTTTTTTCTACCAGTTGTCAGGTTAGTTTATTAGATATAAAAGAATTGCCAACGGAGAGTAATGTAAACATGACATTTTACGACAGCTATACCGGAAAAGAATTGTATAATTACATTCATACCTTAAATACGCGGGGCGTTCCCGATACCTTGTATTTAGACCCAAGACCTTCGTATGACATCAAGGTGCATACCCTACCGCCGGTAGAAGCAAAACAAATTAAATTAAATCCCGGAAAACATACCATTATTCCCATCGATGCACCCAGAGGTGTTGTTTTTTTAAAACCTTCCACGTCTAAAAATAATCAGTATCAACGAACTCCTGTTATTGTCCGTAAAGCAGGAAGTGATGAGATAGTAAACATACAATATATCAATGTGCCTGAAACATATATTATCGGTAATTATGATTTGGAAATGTTATGTTTGCCCCGTTTAAGCATTCCAAATGTGGAAGTAAAACAAAGTTATACCACACAAATTAAAATTCCGAATCCCGGCATTGCCGTTGTACATAAACACAAACCCGGTTACGGCAGTTTGTACGTTATACGAAATAATACCATGGAATGGATTTATAATTTGCGTGAAGACGATACCCAAGAATCAATATTATTGCTACCGGGAACCTATATAATTGTTTATAGGGAGAAATATGAATATCAAACTATAAATACCATTACACGTACATTTATTATACGCTCCGATGCCAATACCACGGTTGATTTAAAACCCTAATCGTTTTATTGTGCTTGTTTGATTTCTTTGATAATATGGTTCAATCCTAAAAATTCGGCACAGCTGATAATGGCTCCTATGGTAACGCCTAAAATACCGTGTGAATTAATGTTTTGACCGGTCATAAAGAGGTTAGGCACTTTGGTGCGTTGTGATATAAGTGTTTGAGTAGGGAAGTTTTTATCACGAATGACTCCATACATCGAACCGTTTTTAGTTGCCGTATAATCTCGATAGGTTAGAGGTGTTGATGTTTCATAGGATTCGATAGCATTTCGTATGCCAGGGAATGAAGCTTCTAATTTACTAAGCAATTGATTTGCTTTTTTTTCTTTAAACGCTTGATACGCTTCTCCGCGTTTGCCAAGACTTGTATCTGCCCATTGCTCTACTTCTTCAAATTTCATATAAGCAATTAGCTCCGCACTTTCCGCATAGACTGCTTTGTCTTTATGACATTGATGCATGAATAAATATGTCTGTGGATAGTTGTTTTTATCATAATTAATGGAATCCCATACATCGTCTCGCTCGTAAAAATAATAATTATAATTCAAATAAGGGACTGTATTTTCTTTAAACTTAATATAAACCGTGAAATTAGAAATACTGTTTTCCAAATTTTGTATGCGTTCTTTGTACACTTTGCGGATTAATGGAGTATCGGTCATCCGAATGGTAGCTTCGGGATGAACATTGGAAATAATGGCATTGGCTTGGATGATATCGTCGTTTTTCAAGCGTATGCCGGTCGCTTTTTTATCGTCGAATAAAATTTCTTTTACTTCTTTATGGGTCATAATTTCACCACCGAAATTGCGTATGGAATGTGCCAATGAGTTGGCAATATGATCGCTTCCTCCAACAACACGAAAGGCACTTTCAATATAAAACGTATTGATTAATGCATGAATATAGGTTGGCGTTTTGTCTTTAATACCGGCATAAAGAGGTAAATTACCCGCCAATACATTTTGTAAACGAACATCTGTTGTTGTAGAAGCAATGAAATCATTGATGCTGACTTTTATATAATCGGCATTGATAAACGTATGATTGTATATTTCTTGGATATTATATAAGGGAGAAGCATGGGCAATATCTCGTATGCGGCTTACATAGTTTTGAATATCCGCTTTTCTGTCGGGGAAAGATTTTGTTAATGTTTCTACAAAATTATCATATCCGGAAGCAAATTTATAGCGCTCTCCGGCGATAGAAATAACATCATATCCATTCGGGTCTAAGCGACTCAAGGGAATATGCAATAATCCTAAATATGTAAACAAGCGATATAGAATCTGATTTTCATCCATACTCCCGATGTAGTGCATGCCGGTATCAAATTTAACTCCAAAGCGTTTAAACGTTTGAAGACAACCGCCTATTTGTGCATTTTTTTCCAAAACAGCTACTTTATAGCCGTTTTTCGATAGGATGTAAGCACATACCAATCCTCCCAATCCACTGCCAATAATTATGATGTCGTATTTATTTTTCATGAACCTCTGTAAATGATAGATACTTTAAATTTTTGGGTACCGATACACAATTTCTTGCCAATGCCAATTTATCGGCATTGGAATCGCTGGCAGTGATTTGCAGATTTTTCTTTACCAATGCTGCCAGTAAAGCAAATTCCCCTTGTCCGCAAGCTTCTATATGATAGTTGCCTTCATCGGGTAATTGCGCTATTTGTTCGGCAAAGTTAGCGTTTGTTTTTAATAATTTTCTTGCGTTTTGCTCTACACTTCTTCCTTTATAAATGTAATTGTATAAAACCAAATCTTTATAATAATCGGGAGTTTCAATGTCTTTGCTCATTTGTTGATAGGTTTCTTTGTATAAGTTTCTGATTGATTTTGTGATTCCCAATACCATTTTGTTTTGTCTATACGTAGGATTCTCCGGTTTGATACGCTCTAATATATTAATATGTACACGGCCTTTACGTAAAAGAAATTCTTTTTTAGGAAACATATGTCCGATGCCGTGTATGACAAGGGGAATGATATCAAGTTTTAATTTTTCGGCTAAATAAAAAGCTCCTTGATGAAAGCGTAATATCGAGCAGTCGGCAGAACGAGTCCCTTCGGGGAAAACCAAAATAGAATAACCATCGGCAACAAGTTTTTCAAGTTTCTCAACATTACTTTCAATACCGTCGATTACCGGAAGGAAATCGGCATAGCGGATAATCCATCCGTAAAACGGAGAATTCCAAACCCATTTGTTCGTTAACACTATGATTTTTGGTGATAACATCAAAGTGTATAATAAATCTAAATGCGATTGATGGTTACAAATGATAAGAGCGGGTTTATCGAAGGTTTCTTTTTGCTGATTTATAATTTTATAGGGCACTTGTATCATGATAGATGACAAAAAGCGCATGGTAGCACATAAGAATTGATGAAAACGGTATTTGAGTTTTTTATTCTTTTTACCGATAATCATCAAGTAAATCGATGTAAGACTTAGCCATAGACTTCCCAGAAAAAATATGGTAAACGAAATAAAGGTTTTAAAGAAATTCCATAATGTAATAGGAATGGGTCTGTTTTCGCCTTTATACGTTGTTAACCATTTGAATAATAAAGGAGGGAAAACATAAGCCATCAACACCACCGATACCATTCCTACTATCGTTACCTCTGCCAAAGAACGCATGGCGGGATGTTTGGCTACTATCAAAGAGCCTATCCCGATAAACATAATAAAAGCAGATAGTAAAACCGTGTTTTTGTAGGATGTCAACATTTTTTTACGGTAAGTGTATTCATACATCAAACCTTCGGTAACAAAAATGGCATAGTCATCGCCCATACCGAAAATGAAAGTTGCCAATATAATATTAATGATATTGAAGCGCATATCAAACACATGCATTAATCCTAATATCCAAATCCAGGCAATTACCAGGGGAATAAAAGTGAGTAAGCTTATCTCGAACCTGCCAAACGAAAGTGTCAAGAAAAACAATACCAGAAAAGCGCAAATATACAGTACATAGTCGAAATCGTCGGATAATGCATTTACCATTTTGGAGGTAATGGATCCTGCATCAAAACCAAAACTATGATCATTAATGGCATTTAAACTGCTTTCAAGTTGAGAACGATGTTGGGGATCGGTTAGTAAAACGGTAAATATCATCGCTCTTTGCGCTTCATCGACTATAAAATTTCCGGCGAAAGCATCAATGATGGGAGCAAAATACGTTGTAGCTTGAATCGGATATTCATTTTGCAAAACACTTTCAAATCCGGCAAAAGCATTTTGTTTATAGCCCAATGATTTCAATTCTTTTGCAAGGTTTTGCAAGAGACTATCTTTCCTGTTTTTCCAAAATGTATTCCATAAAGCAATGCGTTTGGCTTGCATGGCAGGTGAAGGCAGATAAATACCTATACAGGATCTCTTGAAAATCAAAGTGTCTTTTTGCATCAGGGCATCGATTGCCAAAGAGGTGTTTTCGTAGTTTTCCAAGGCTTCTTCCAAATTTTTTCCCTCACTCACACAATACATTGTGTGTTTTTGTTGATTCAATGCACGATTCAATTTCTCCATTTGTTGTGCCTGACTCTCGGTCATGTAATTGATTTTGTGCATATCCGTTTCGAAAGTGGCATGTTTACTCAGAAAGAAAAACACAAAGCTTAACACACAGATAAACCCTACAAACCATTTATTATTTTCGGGAGATAAAGCCGCAAGGTTTTTGAAAACCAGTTTTTCATCTTTTACCATCGATTGTGTACGATGAGGCAATAAATGAGGTAGAAAAATCAACACAAACAATACTGTTCCTAATAATAAAAGCGAAGCGAACCAACCGAAATCGTGCATGGATTCGGAACTGATAAACAACAAACTCAAAAATGCTCCTATGGTGGTAATGTTTCCCGTTGTAAGAGGTGGAGCAATATCATGTAAACTTTCCTCTATGGTGTAACCGTGGCGATAATGCGCCAGAAAATGTAAAGGATAATTAGCGGCAATACCCATGATTACGGAACCTATACCAATGGCTATTAAGGAAATGCTATCGCTAAACAAAGATAGGATTCCCAGTGAAAATAAGCCACCGAACAAAATGGAAGCAAAAATCAAAACCAAACTGCGGATGTTTCTGAAAAAATAAATCAATAATCCGAATATCAAAATCAGTGCAATAGCTATCGACAACCAA
>JAQVNO010000033.1 GCA_028703095.1 Bacteroidales bacterium | reverse complement strand
GCCCAAATTATATCGCCACTACTACCGTAATTACTATAGGTTAAATAATATACTAAGGTCATACCATAGACCGTTGAAATTCTTTTATTGATAGAATGAACTTTATTTCCCAAAATCGAATCTGCACTGTTGTAATAATATAAATACATACCATACCAGATGGAACCATTATCCGTATAACGGGAAGTAAACACATTATGAGAAATACTTGGAAAATAACCGTAATAGGTAGAATACAAACCATAATAATACGCGTTCATAAACATATTACTGTCAATGATAATTTTACTGGGAGTAGACGTATTTCCGGCATACGTAAAATACACATTATAATACCCCCCATCGATAGTATTTCCGATAAGTTTAATATCATACAATCGTTTCCCGGATCCGTTAACATTGGAATAGTGAATTGCTGCATAGGTATTTACATTACATGTAGGACTTGATTTAATATTACAATGCCTAATTTCAACCCCGGTAACGTTTTGTTCAAATTTAACGGCATAACTCGGACCGTTGCTTGCATCAAAGGTGATATGAGAAAATATCAAATTCATGGTATTGGAAAGCAACAAAGTAGGATCGGTTAATGAAATAAAAACAACACTATCCGCATTTCCGGCTGCAGAAGTAAACGTAACTTTGTCGGCAGAAGTCATTCCATGGATGGTATCGGTAAAACTTAGACTTTCTAAATAAGTACCGGAACGCAATAAAAAGGTTACATTTCCGGATATACCACAATTGAGAACCGCTTCCATAGCATCGGAAATAGTGGCAAAACTATCGCTTACCCCTCCTATGGTATATACTCCCAATAAACCATTGGTGCACACATAAAAATCTTTAAATAATGTATCGTCATTCCGAATAGAATCGTAAGGCATGGCATTATCCACCCATACTTTAATCCGATTAACCATATTAGGGACAGGAGTATAATTACCTATAGCAACCGAGATTGCTGTATCTTCTTCTATGAGTGGAATGGTATTGTTAACCGGTGTTTGCAACACTCCGTTCACTGACCAATTGACACGGCAAGAGGTGATGGTATCTTTTCCGGGATTATTAAGTGTTACCGAGGCAGGTAAATTTATTCCGTAATTCACAAAATCATTAGCAGGTTGTGTGATACTTTGTACTGCTGCAGTACGTGTTGATATGGTCCAGGTTAGGCGAATATTGGGGCGGAAATTACCGATTGTTCCCCCTGACCCACTTGGGAAACCGTTGTCATTATAGGCATGAACCACTTTATTGGAGGTTGCAGTATAATTCCAGGTGTACGAAGGACCCTTAAAACTACCTTGGTTGTTATGCCAATGTATCATTAAATTAGAACCTGCCGGCAAAATAAAAGGGGTAGATAAGGTTATTTCCACCCATCCTTGCGAACAGTTTAATGTTCCCGTCCACACCTGTGTAGCACCGCTTGCAAGCGGATTAATATAGCCTGTAGCCAAAGATGATGCTGCAGTAGCTTGAAAATAGCAGGTCTGATTCGTTACTGTTGTGGCATTGGCATTCACATATTGGAAAGCTATCTTTGTTATTTTTGCGGAATTACTTGTATTCCCAATTTCCGAACTTAAATACAAGATGCGATTCCAACTGTAATTGTAATACATATTGATAGGCGAATAATACGTAGAGGTTGTAGCTGAGCCTATGGTTACTACATTTTGAGCCTGTGTGTTTGATACAAAACCGATAAAGAGTATCGAAACGATTATACTTAATAAAAACTTCTTCATATTGTAATCTTTTTATATATTATTTTCCATAAATTGAGTGGTTTTGGTATAAAAGTTTATTTTATTCTTACAATTTTATCTTACCTTAATTTCGACAGCGTTGATTATTAACATCTTATTAAATAATAACTTTTTTATAAACTGAAGCAAATATACATATTTTTTTAATAAAACCACTAAAATTGTAAGTTTTTATAAAAAAAAAGGAGGCTAATAAAGCCTCCTTAGATAAAATTACCGGTTTTATTTCTGAATCGTCAATTTCTTGACAATACGTTGTCCTTTGTATTCCATACTGTAATAATATATACCTGCCGATAATGATTCGGTATTTAAATCGAGATAATGTGTGCCTGAATTTACATGAATAGCTTCATTATACAATACTTGACCGTTTACACTCATCACTTTAAATAAAACAGTACCTTCTTCGGGAATAGCATAAGGAATTTTTGTATTTGATGAAGCAGGATTCGGAATATTTTGACCTAACACACATTGATTCGTTGCAATATTATCAATTCCTAAATTAGATTCTACTGTCAGAGTAGCCGCATCAGAAAATCCGCATTGATTTACTGCCCTTACACGCACAACTCCCATTCCTTCATTGGTAATGTTTACATCAATAGATTCTATAGAACTATTACCTGTCCAATACATATTTAGGATTGCCCAATCATAGAATTCTGCTTCAGCGACGGGTTCTACATAATAGGTATAGGTACCTGTAGCTGAAATCAATGAATCACCAAAGATTTTTGCCGGAGCGGCAGGAACATCAAAGACATTTAATGTCAACACAATGCTACTATCGCAACCTAAGCCGGAAGTATAATCGAACTGATATTCTCCTCCGCTTGTCAAGACGCTATCATTAAACGTATAGGGCAATTGAGAAGCACAAATATTTACCGTTATTTCTTGATTATAAGTTGGATTAACCGTTAATGTTAACGTAAATATACTGTCGCATCCATTTTCAGCTGTATAGTAGAACGAATATACGCCTGCACTCCATAGTGAGTTAGTGTCATACATATATGGTAATTCACTGTCGCATATAGTAACTTCTTCGTATCCGTATTGAGTAAGGGTTACATTTAAACAAAGAGAGATTACACTATCACAGCCCATACGTGTCATAAAAGGAATATCATAGGAACCTGCAGCCGTTAACAGCATATTTCCATACAAATAAGGCAATTCACTTTCACAAATAGTTAAGGTATCCGTCTTTGTATATTCGGGATATTCTATCACTGTCAAGGTAATTACACTATCACACCCTAGTATAGAAGTAAATACAACGGTATACACTCCCCCGCTAGTAAAAGTACTATCACCGTAAGTTAACGGGAATTCAGATTCACAAAGAGAAAGCACATCGGTAAATGCATAGGAAGGATTGACATGTAATACTAATCGTACGATACTGTCGCATCCGTTATACGCTGTAAAATACACATCATAATCCCCTGCAGCATAATACGTATTTCCGCCATACATATAGGGCAATTCATTTGCGCAAATTGTTACCGAATCAACTCCTTGGGAAACAGGATTTACATATAATGTTAATTGAAGCGTACTATCACAACCATAGATATCTGTATAATTAACATTATAGGTGCCTGCAGAGGTAAAATAGCCATAAGGCAATTCATTTTCACATATGGTAATAGTATCTTTAGTTATGCGAACAGGATTCACTACTAACGAAAGTGTAATAATACTATCGCATCCGTTAGCGGCTACATAGCTCGAAGAATAATTTCCGGCTGAGGTTAACCATGTTCCATTATAATAATAAGGTAAATCATTTTGACAGATAGCTACTGTAACATTAGTATAAGCTATGGGTTTTACATAGAAACTAAGATGGATGGTGTCGTTGGATGTATTGGTATCCATTTTTGAGATAAAGACACTTACATAACACATACCTGAATCCAATAAAGGAAAATCATCCATTTCACCTTGCACTATCTGTGCAGGAACTAAGGAACCATCGGTAATAGTGATATCTTGCTGATAGGTAAAGGCTCCGCTTACTCTTAAGTGTAATTCAACAGGACGAGAAAAGAAATCAACGGCTTCGTTGCCTGCATTTGTAGCTCTAAATATAACCGGCACACTCTCTCCTTCACATCGTTGTTGACCGGAAGTTGGACTGATAAAATTCATAAGCGCCATATCAAAAGAAGCATATTCATAAGCTCCCATTACTGTGCTAGCATTGCGTGATTTACCGGCAACATCTGTTAACACATTTGACAATCGTGCACAAGTTAAACCCGTTGTATCTGCCAATTCTAAACTTTTATCCACATTAATAAATATAGGATTTATAGATGTTGAATTCGCATTTTGTCCCGTTGCCGTTTGCAATCCCGCCAAAGTAGTTTGAGCACTACCCACATAACCGGTGTAGTAAGGGTTGTAGTAATTGTTGTAATCTGTCAAAATATACCCTGAGGTTGAATAACTGGCAGTAGATATATACAATGGATATCCGGTTGATGCATACGCAATGCTTACATTATTATTTTTTGCATTTAACACATAACTTGCAGAAGTTGAATATAAATACAAGCCATAGGAAGAACCGGTTGAACTAGTATATATGGAATTATTAATTATATCCCATCTGGAATTGTTGTACACATACATTCCATAACTTGTGTTACTACCATTGTTAATAATAATTTCATTATTGGCTAACAAACCAGGACCTGTAGAGCCGTAAGTAGTATTATAATTATGATAATAATACAAACGCATCCCGTAGCCCGTGCTACTGCAATTAACGCGTATTCTATTACCAACTATAGCAAGTATAGTATGATAATAATAGGTATAAATACCATAATACGTACTACTCGTTGAACGAGAAGTTATGCTGTTATAAGAAATACTTGGATAATACCCATAATAACGAGAATAAATACCATAATAATAAGCATCGGTTAATATATTACTGTCAAGTGTTATTGAGGTAGAACCATTAGACATTTGTGTACTGCTGTTTCCCGGATAATACAAATAAAAATTATAATAGCCGCCACTAACGGTATTTTTAATAAAACGTATGTTATTTAAATATTTTCCGGAACCGGATGTGTTGTCATAGAATACAGCTCTACAGCTCGATGAAGTAGTATTCGGATCAGCCAAAATATTACACCCATAGAATAAAATATCATTACAAATGTTTTTAAATTCTACACCACCTAATCCTACAATTGCGTTAAAAGTTACATTCTTAAAAATAAGATATCCCGTATTGTCTAGTGTCAAAGCCACACCCCCTTGCGTAACAAAAGTTACATCTTCGGCATTATCGGTTACAGATGTAAAGGTAATCGTATTAGTAGTACTTGCACCTGTAACAGTATCCGTAAAACTTAAAGCATCATATGTTCCTGTATTGAATCTTAATTCAACAGGACCACTTACTCCACAACTTTGTAAAGCAATTAATGCTTCCTTTTCATCGATAAAATCACTTCCAGTACCTCCGACAGTATAGGTGCCACTCAAAGCAGACTGACATCTATAAATAATGAAAGATACCGTATCATTGGCAACATTTGGATCATTTGTAAGATTAGGATTGCTAACCCATATCTTTATGTAATTAGATCCGGGATTAAATGTATAACTTCCTATGCTGATAATTGAATCCAAGCCATGTGCAATAGAACCTGTCCATGCTATCGTTGGATAAACAGTATTGTTTATTTTCAGAGTAATGCTTGCACCGGTCAATGTGTTTATTCCTGCATTATGTAATTGTACGTATAATGGAACCGGACTGCCTGAGGAAACACCTGATGGGGTACCCGAATATTTATACAAAGCAGCATCAACAGCAAAAGGCTCATAACATCCCATATAGGTAGTCGTTGAACGTGAATTATTTCTAATATCTTTTAATACACCGGGTATTCGTGGGCAGGTAAGTCCTAAATAACTCATTAATTCCAAATTTTTGGTATTATCCATATACGCTACCGCCGTGTTAATGGAAGCTGCATCCTGTCCCGAACCGGTTTGCCATGCTGCTAATGATGTATAAGTGGTTATACCATAATACGTAGTAGTACCGGTACCGGTTCTATAATAATTATTGTTATTAATAGTCCAATAAGTAGTGCCCATATACGTAGAACTCGAAAAATACAAAAGATAAGCAGTTCCCGTTGTGTTGACATGTAATAAATTATTTCGGAATGAAGACATATAGGATGTAGTGGATGCAGGATTTATATACAAACCATAGGCTGTACTAGAATTTGTTACATAAATACTATTATTTAAGATATCGTATCTGGAATAACTAGAACTTGAATAAAGATACAAACCATAAGCAGTAGAAGATCCGCCAAAAATACTTATCTCATTATTAGCCATAAACAAAGGGCCTGTTGCATTATAGGTTGAATTATAGTTATGATATCCATACAAACGCATGCCATAAGCCGTTGAAGTTGCCGTTACATAAATTTTATTGCCTTGCATGGTATCAATGGTTGTATAGTAATAACTGTATATCCCATAATACGTACCACTGTAGCTACTTGAACGTATCGTATTATACGAAATACTGGGATAATATCCATAGTAATAATTGTAAATACCATAATAATAAGCCCCTGATAGATTATTACTATCAATAACCACTTGTGACATATTCGTACCGCTACCACTGCCGGTGTAATATAAATACATATTATAATATCCGCCCTCTATATTGTTTTTTATAAAGGTAACATCATACATTTTATTTCCTGATCCCGAAGAATTTAAATAAAATACAGGCACGTAAGTACTACTTGTTCCCTGATTATAAGCATAAATATTACATCCATAAAAATCTACATCGGCAATATTGTTAATCATCTGAACCCCTCGCACCCCTTCAATAGACAAAGTACCAAGCGTAAGGTATTTAAAACGCAAATAACTTGCATTGGATAAATGTACGGCAACTTCTGAGATAATTTGTACACTTTCCGGATTGTTATCGGCAGACACAAAAGTAACGGTATTCGTCGCACTCGCACCCGGAATGGAATTTTCAATCACTATTCATTCATTATAAATCCCTGTATTGATTTGAAAGGTAACCGGACCGGAAACCCCACAATTCACCAAATGATTTACGGCATCGGTAATTGTTGCAAAATCAGCACCACTACCCCCAACAGTATAATTGCCACTCAACGTATAAGTACATGCGTAGAAATCATACAAAACCGTATCATCCGTTTGAACCAAATCGGCAGGTAAAGCATTAGATATCCATATTTTTAAATTATTCATATTGTTAGAAACAGGCATTACAGAACCCAAACCAATGGTATCTCTTACCGTGCCAACAAGTGCTTTCGAGCTGGAAGAAGGTGTTTGTGTAACTCCATTGAAAGCCCAATTAATATTACAACTCGCAATAGTATCACTTCCGACATTTCCAATAACAACACTTACCGGTACGTTTGCACCACCTGCTACTGTAGCTGATGGAGATAATACAGCTGTTATTGTTGCTGTGCGTACAGGTTTAAAGGTAAATGTTCTTCCACTTCCGGGTGCATCTGTTGAAGAAGTAGTAATAGTAGTAGGCGTTACCGTTGAATAAGTAACCCCTGTAGACCAACTACCGATAATTGAGCTATAGTAATTGGTGTTATTAGCATACTCCATAAGAAAAATATAAGGACTACGCGAACCCAGCATGCTACCATAAACAAATTGAATGGCATTGGTAGTCTCATGCAATTTCACTTGAAATGTAAAGTTAGTAGAAGCTGAATAAGAACAACAAGGAGACACTGTCGTATATTCAATGGTAAACACACGATTAGGAGTTGAACCTGAAGTATAAGTATACGCAGAAGAAGTCGTCGAATTTAAATACAAATCACAACCAAAAGGAGATATTACTTGATAATTTCCTGATCGTGGAGGTTGTGTGGAAGAATAAGAAGTGTTTAATACTACATATCCATTAGACCCAACATAAATAGTAGCCCCTGTGGAATAACTTTGTTGTCCAAAATTAAAAGCAAAAGGAAGCGTTGCGGAAGCATATGAATCATCAACACTCCCAAATGTTAAAGCAGTTCCTACTCCGGAAATAGAGGAATAGGTTAAAGTAGAATCTGTAATTAGATAATTTGAAACTTGTGCTTGTATTTTAAGTCCGATAAAAAGCACAAACAGACTACACAAAAATAAAACTTTTTTCATACTGATTTTTTTTAATTAATATTTGAAATACTTTATATTATTTAACATATTTTTTTAGTTCAATAAAAATGGAAGCAAAATGTATATATTATTTGTTTGTTATTTCGAGTATACTGTTTTTTTATATATGTAACTTTAACTATAACTACATGTATTTTAACTTATTGTTTAAATAAATCCATAAATCAATTCTGATAGTTTCTTCATTAGTTTGAATACGCAAATATATTTAATTTTTTAAAGATTTTTTAATTTTTTTTTAAAAATTTAAAAAAAAATCACTATTGTCCAATAAAAGTCAACAGACTCTTCTTTTCAATTCGTTACGCTCAGAATTTATACCGAATTATATCTATATCGGACAACATTGATTTATATGAATAATAATTATATCTTTGCATATCTAAAATTTATGCACATAAATCCTAAATACCAAACAGAAAATTATCTTTAATATGAAGAAAAAGTATACGGTTTTCCTGAAAATATTAAGTGCAATTAGCCTGATTATACTATTCTTTTGTGCCGCTGAATTAACAGAACCTTCCTGGTTTGCCAAAGGACACATACTAAACAAACCCTTGGAAACTACTGTTGATTGTGAACTGGCGAAACATATGCTTGTCGACACTCAACACCTTTCCGTTAAACTTTTATTTGAAAAATATAAAAATAAGCCGCTCAGCACCCAAACCCTTGCCGAAATATATTTTGAACATTCTGCCGATGTGGCTACGTTTTATTTTGTTCAAAGAGCCTATCAATTGCCGGAGAACAGAAAAACCCAAGACTTGTATCATTTTTATATTGAGCAATTACAACAACATAAATCAACGGATGCACTCAAGCAACTAAAAGAATATTACATAGTGTTTATCCCGGGTTTGGGGTATAAAGATTTCCCCGGCACGGGAGCACATTTCAAACGCCAACGCAAGCTCTTAAATGCTTACGGCATTCCCAATGAACTTATCAAAACCAAACAATGGGGTGTAATTGAAGACAATGCCGATATTATCGTCAAGCGATTGCAAACCCTCTGCCAAAAACACGATAATATTATATTGGTAAGTTCCAGCAAAAGCGGACTCGAAACAGCCATCGTGTTGGGAGAAAAATTAAAACCGGAAGAAACAACCCACATCAAAGCATGGATTAGTGTTGCCGGCATACTCAGAGGATCGCCCGTAGCAGATTACTTCTTAACACCCTCAAAAAATTTCATTTCCAAAACCTTCCTTTTTACCAAAGGCAAAACCTTGGATATGCTTGAATCCATGAGTTACAGAGATAGACGCAAAAGTTTCGACGAACTCGTTTTCCCTCAACACATCCAGATTATTCATTATATAGGAGCGCCTTTGGCGACAAAAATTCGTCCTAAAATCAAAAATCGTTATTTGTATATGTTGCCCTTGGGTCCCAACGACGGCTTTACACCCTTGGCAGACCAAATTTGTAATCAAGGACGGGTGGTATCGGAAGTCGGACTGGATCACTTTTTCAACGACCCTGATATTGACATCAAAGCATTGGCACTTGCCCTGACGGGAATGAAACTTGCTGAAGAGAACAAGCATACAGACGCTCGTTTATCCAAAGATTAATAATTAAATTCTTACCATTATGAAAAACTATTTTCTTACCCTCAGCTTCTTACTAAGCATGTCGTTTACGATGGCTCAATTTACACAAGAGCCTCTCCCCTACGCTTTCAATGCATTAGAGCCCTATATCGACACCGAAACCATGCAAATTCATTACAGCAAACACCACGCAGGCTATGTGGCTAAATTGAATCAAGAGATGAAAGCCTTGGGCATCGAAAACCAAAGAGATTTACAAGCAATCATACAAAATATATCGCAATACAATACCACCCTCCGCAACAATGCCGGCGGACATTTTAATCACCAATTATTCTGGCAATTATTAACACCCAAAAAAAACACTGCTCCTTCCCAAACGTTACTAAAAGCTATTGAAAAAGAATTTAAAAACATGGAAACGTTTAAAACCGCTTTTATCAACGAAGGCACTGCTCACTTCGGCTCAGGATGGGTGTGGCTTATCGTGGATGCCGATAAAAAACTCCGCATTGTTTCTACTCCCAATCAAGAAAATCCACTGATGGATGACAGTCCTGCTAAAGGCTTCCCTATTTTAGTCCTCGATGTGTGGGAACATGCCTATTATCTGAAATACCAAAACAAAAGAAGCGAGTATCTGAACGCTATCTGGAAAGTCATTAATTGGGAAGAAGTAAGCAAACGCTACCTCCAAGCCATACAATAAACATAGACCGGCTACAAGCTACAATCCGCATGGCTAACCGATAAGGCGGGTTATTGATGTGGTGATGTAATGATTTAGTTGTCAGTTTTGAAAAGTTTTCAGTTTTTTATCTTGTCTTGAGTACCGAATACCGAAATCAATTAAAAATTAAACTTGATACAAGGCTCTAAAATACTAAAAAACAGAAAACAATTAAAAAGCAAGCTTGGTTCGTATATTTACCACGCATGGTTCTTGTAAGAAGCACGCATGGTTTTTATCAATTGCATGCATGGTTTTTGTACGAAACACGCTTGGTTTTTATGGTTTGCACGCATGCTAATTCAATCAATTAAAAATTAAAGAATATAAATTAATATATCGAAAAGAATATTTGCCTGAAAATGGCACTGTACAGTAGTGGGTAGTAGGTCGTGTATCAAATTAGGGCATGGAAAAATAAAGGATTAAAAGACAAAAGAATAAGAAACAAACAAGGCTAAATCAAAGCGATGAAGGATTATATAGTCAATATTGAAAATTATTGCGTCAATAATTTTGGGTTTGATATTCAACCTTTTGTATGTCCTCAATTAGCCTCACTGCAAGGGAGTTTACATTTTGTGAATCTCTATCCTGATTTGTATGATTTGCAGGGCAATGCCCAAAAAACGTAATTATCCTTCTACAATCCGGTAATTTCCTATCTATCCCTTTTATTATAAGTGTTTGGATTAAATTTAATGGATAGTGTTTCAAATTAATTCATCGGAATATCCTATGCAAACGCCCAAATTCGCCATATGAGAATGCAAAAACACGAACGTTCTCTAAAATTAGTAACAATACCTTTTCAAAAATATAATGCGTAATTTGTCGATACGTGTATACGAGAATTAACTTCTATAATTTACTTGTTAGCGTATTCTAAATTAAACAGGTTAAAATATATTATCCCGACGGTTTTTTTATTATTTTAGGGATTTTTTCAGGATTTTTAATAAAATAAAAGAAAATTACAAGCAGCAAAAAATCAAGGACTCCCCTTGTATCGAATTGATAATATGTACAATAAAAAAACTCCCGCGACATTACGTCATCGGGAGTCCACTAACCCTTGTGTTCCAGCTGGGATTCGAACCCAGGACCCCATCCTTAAAAGGGATGTGCTCTACCAGCTGAGCTACTGAAACAATCCTTTCGTTTTAAGAAGTGCAAAAGTACTAATTTTTTGCTTATAAAAGTCCTTTTTCGGTAAAAAAAATAAGAATTTACAATCTACTGTAAGTTAATAAATTATTTATATCTTGGATGAAAAGAACGAAGCGTATCTTCTAAATATTGGCGATTGATATGGGTATAAATTTCGGTTGTCGTAATGGATTTATGTCCGAGCATTGCCTGTATGGAACGTAAATCAGCACCACCTTCCAAGAGGTGGGTGGCAAAGGAATGGCGAAAGGTATGCGGACTTAATGTTTTGTGTACACCGGCTTCCGTTGCCGTTTTCTTTACCATCATAAAAATCATTTCCCGGCTAAGTTTCCTCCCCCTTCGATTGAGAAAAACAATGTTTTCGCTTCCTTTTTGAACAGTCAATTGCGAGCGATAACGTTCGATATACATGCTGATAAGCTTTTGAGCGCTGTGCCCGACAGGTATCAATCGTTGTTTGTCACCCTTACCAATTACACTGATATAGTTTTCGTTAAAATGCAAATCCGAGATTCTCAAATTTACCAGTTCCGATACCCGCAATCCGCAGGAATAGAGTGTTTCAATAATGGCTTTATTTCTAAAATTCTCGGGTTTACTAAGGTCCAGGACATTCTCCATGGAATCAATTTCCTGTATGCTCAACACTTGTGGCAGTTTACGACCTATTTTGGGTGCCTCGAGGAGTTCGAGAGGGTTTGTATCAATGAGATTCTGCATCAGCAAGGATTTATAAAAAGCTTTGAGACCCGAAACAATTCTCGCCTGAGAAGTGGCACTGATGCCCAAGTCCGTTAAATAATCCATGAATGCACGCGCATGCTCAATGTTTACGTCTATGGGCAGGACAGAGATATTTTTCTCTTCTAAAAAATCAATAAGCATTTGCACATCGTGCAAATAGGCTTGTACAGTATTCTTTGAAAGCGATTTATCTACTTTTAAAAAGGTATTGAAAAGTTTGATTGAAGATTGCCAATCCATTATTCCAAGACTTCAAACAATTGATCTAACTTAGGCGTAAGAATGATATCGGTTCGACGATTTTTAGCCCTTGCTTCCTTGGTATCGGCAACATCTAAAGGCACATATTCGCTTCTTCCCGATGCTATTAATCGCTGCGGATTTATATTGCCATAACTTAAAATGGTTTTCACAACCGATGTAGCTCTCATTACACTTAAATCCCAATTGTCTTTGATTTGCGAAGAAGCAGCCGGAGAATACTTCACATTATCAGTATGTCCTTCCACCATTACACTGATGTCTTTGTCTGCTTCCAAAACAGCGGCTAATTTTTTCAAAGCTTCTTTTCCATGTTCTCCGATAACAAAACTACCGCTGGCAAACAGCAATTGTTCCTCCATGGAAACGTAAATTTTGCCGTTTTTCTCATAGACGCTCAGACCGCTACCTTCAAAACCTTGCAAGGCTTGTCTGATTTTATTTTTCAAAGCAAGAATATCCTGATCTTTCTTATCCAGTATGGCTTGCAACTCGGTAAGTTGTTTTTGTTGCTCTACCAAGTCGGCGCTCTTTTGGTCTAAAGATTTAGATAGTTCCAATAATTCTTTTTCTTTTTGTTCGAGTTTTAACTGCATATCTTGCAGATTTTTCAATATAATTTCAGCTTCTTTTTTATTGCCGCTGCTTAAACTCTTATACGCTACCATGAGTTCTTCATAATTCTTCTGCGTTGATTCCTGATTCGCTTTTAACTCTTTATTTTGGCGTTGCAGTTGCAGCATTTCGTTTTCGGATGTGGCAAGTTTTGTTTTTGCCTGCATATACTTTGCTTCCAATTCGGTTATTTTATTTTGACAATCCAACTTTTCGGCTTCAAATACTTTACTTTCCGCTTGACAAGCTGTAAGATTATCGCTACACTCCACATATTTCAATTTACTCACACAAGAGCTGAGAATAATACCGAGGCTAATGCTGTAAAAAACTATTTTCTTCATATTCATTAATATTTTAATAATTGACACTAATTCAATGATGCAAAATAATACATTAAATCAATAAGAAATAAAAAAAAACTGATTTTTTATAAACATGTGTTTTTTAGCAACTTTTTTTATAAAAAAAACGATTACAGGCGATTAGAGGTCATGGGCATTCATAACCGTTTGCAGCATGTATTTTGCTCTGAAAAGTTTGGCTTTTACAGTACCCAAAGGAATCTGCATACGCTGAGCAATTTCTTCATAAGAAAGCTCTTCAAAATAACGCAGCTCGATTAATTCGCGGTAATGAGGTTTGAGTCTGGAAACAATTTTACGCATACTTTCTTTGTTTTCTTTACTGCAAAACGTCTCCTCCGGATTTGGCATTTCATCTTTGATATCAATAGTATGCGTATCACCATCTTCATTTTCGAAACCTTGGTCAATCATGACCATATTCAAACTTTTCTTCCGCAGAAAATCAATGCCGTTGTTGGCTGCTATTTTATAAAGCCAGGTGCTAAAAGCGTTCGTATTAGTATATTGGTATAACTTACGAAAGGCCTTTCCGAAAGCTTCCATGGTTAAATCTTCTGCATCGTATGGATTGTTAACCATTTTCAGCATCATAAGATACACTGATTCACGATAATACTCCATCAACTCCGCATACGCTTGTTGATCGTTCTCATTGCGAGCTTTTTGAATTAACATCCAGTCTCTTTGAGATTTTTTCGTTAGTTCTTGGTTTACTTCCATTTCTTTTTCTTGTAAAAAATTTTATTGATTATCAAAACAGGCACCACAAGCATAAAAAAAACATCCAACAAGGGAACTTTTCCTACTAACGCTTTTTCATCCAATTTACGTATACATTTCCCAAAAATAATCCACTGAGAGAGTAGACGAACTAAAAACAAAGCCATCAGCAAAAACAGATAGTCCGGATTATTACGTAAAACAATGATAGCGGCAACCAAACTCAGATAAAAGAAAAATCCGCTGCTATGATACAAGGCTAACAGCATTTGGCTTTTCAATTTATAGCATTTCCCTTTACTTCCACTCAATCGCTTAAAATCTAACCATTCGTGCAAATTAGCGTGTCTTTGTTGAGAAATCATTTGCGCTTCTACGCTATATTCTACTGCCGTATTTTGTTTAGTAACAATTTGGTTTACAAACAAATCTTCGTCTCTATGTACGCTATTATACAAGAGTATATAATTATAATTCGACAAAAATAGGGATTTCGGATAGGATAAATTGCGTGCTACTCCCCGATAGGGTTGCCCGACGATGGCATGGGAAAAATACTGTATCGCTTCATGTACATTGTCGTAGCGTATCAAGGTATTTAAGAAAGTATCCCTTTGCTCATAGCTTGCATAGCCAAGCACCACATAATGTTCGTCCAAATAATGTTTCGTCATTTCCCGTATCCAATTAGGGCTCTTGGGTAAGGTATCTACATCTGTTATCAATATAATCTCATGCTTCGCTGATTTAATACCTAATGCCAAGGACATTTTTTTTTCAAGTACATTTACATGATTGGTTGAAATATTGATGATATTTAAATGAGGGTATTTGTTTTGGTATTCCAATAAAATGCCATCACTACCGTCTTCAGAATTGTCGTTGACTACAAGCACTTCGTAATTCGAATAATTTTGTTCCAATATAGGCTGTAAACTACGCCTAAGCCAATGGGCTTCGTTTTTGACACAAAGAATAACCGAAACTCCTTCTTCATCGACATATTCTTTTTTTCTTGTTTTATGAAATGCAAAACGCGCATATATAATCCAATAAAAAAATAATTGAATCAATAAAAAAAGACAAAACAGCAAAACAGATATATGTTCAAGCATAAATACAATTTCTTTAAAACCAATAAAATTTATTTTAATGGTATTAAATTTTATATGTTTATAAAATTAAAGCAAAAATAAGAATAGTTGTAAAATAAAGTTATATTTTTGCTAAAATTTACTAACAAAATGAAGTTTATAATTTCAGGTACCGACAAGGCATCAAAAGCAAGAGCAGGAGAAATCACTACTGATTCGGGCATTATTCAGACTCCGATTTTTATGCCTGTAGGCACTTTAGGCGCAGTAAAAGGAGTTCACATTCGCGATTTGGAAGAACATATTCATGCAGAAATCATTTTAGGAAATACCTATCATTTATATTTACGTCCGAGCATTGAAATAGTGAAAGAAGCCGGAGGCTTACATGCTTTCAACGGTTGGAATAAGCCGATATTAACTGATAGCGGTGGCTTTCAGGTTTTTTCATTAAGTCATAGACGAAAAATTACGGAAGAAGGCGTTACTTTTTCTTCCCACATCGACGGTTCTATCCATCATTTTACACCGGAAAACATTATAGATATACAACGCAACATCGGCGCCGATATCATCATGGCATTCGATGAGTGCCCTCCCTACCCTATTGATTATGCCTATGCCGAACAATCCATGCATCGTACACATCGCTGGCTGAATCGCTGTTACGAAGAATGGAGAAAAAACACAATAAGTCAGTATGGTAAAAAACAATCCCTTTTCCCTATCATTCAAGGAAGCATATACCCAAAATTACGATTACAATCTGCCGAATATGCCGCAGCCCTCGATTGTGATGGAATTGCTATCGGAGGGGTTTCAGTAGGAGAACCCATAGATGAGATGTACAAAATAACTGCAATCTGTTGCGATGTCCTTCCTACACATAAACCACGCTATTTAATGGGAGTAGGTACTCCCGCTAACATACTGGAATGCATCGGTCTTGGTATTGATATGTTTGACTGTGTAATGCCTACACGTAATGGGCGCAATGCTTCACTTTTCACCTGGAACGGGATGATGAACATGAAAAATGAGAAATGGAAACACGACTTTTCACCTTTGGAGGAAAACAGCAGCCTCTTCGCCGACCAACAGTATTCGAAAGCTTTTGTGCGTCATTTATTTGTTAACGGAGAAATGTTGGGAGGCATGATTGGCAGCTTGCATAATTTACACTTCTACCTTTCGTTGGTTAAAGAAGCTCGCAAACATATTCTTGAAGGCGATTTTTATCCATGGAAAGAAAACATAGTGCCGATTCTATCTAAGAAAATATAAAAAATTTTACTTTTTATTTATTTATTGATGCAATATTCTCATTGCAACTATCATCTATTATTTAAAATAAATTGAAAGAAAGAGTCTATAAAATAATATAAATTCATAAAAAGATGAAAACAAAGAATAGAGTAAAAGCCATACTGATTCTAACCATTATTGTTTTATTAAGTTATTCACTTAAAGCTCAGATTGGATCTCCATGTCCTAATTTTAATTTTAGTCAGCAAAATTTTACTAATTGGGTGTGTAAAACATCTAATTCGATAAATGCTGCAAGTACAGCTTATTCGTCTTTGACATGGACTGGGGCGAATCCAGTTTCAGGTCGTCATACTATAATGACAGATATATATGGATATGATTTGCATACCTGTAACGGTTCTCCAAACGCTCAATTAGCTTTAATACCTGAAGGGTTTAATCAAAGTGCAAGAATAGGAAACGATTACACTATGTCCGAAGCAGATGCTATTATTTATGAATTAACGGTAGACACGAATAGTGCTTTAATTTTATTGCATTTCGCCGTAGTGCTTCAAGATCCTGATCATCCAGCTAGTCAACAGCCTTACTTTGAATTACGTATTCAAGATGCCAATGGTAATTTGTTAAATGTGCCTTGCAACAGATACTATGTTGTTTCCGGAGCAGGAATCCCTGGCTTTCAAGACTGTGGTGATGTACATTGGAGAGACTGGACAACGGTTGGAGTAAGTTTATTTCCTCTGATAGGACAAACCATTTATATTGTAATCGCTACTGCCGATTGCCAACCAACCGGTCATTATGGCTATGGCTATGCTGTTGGAGAATGCAGACCGATGAGAATTAATGTACAGTATTGTGAGGGATCTACCGTAGCTCGTTTGGAAGCTCCTGATGGCTTCGTATCGTATCAATGGCGTAATCAAAATAATCAAATAGTTGGAAGCAATCAGAAGTTATCTATTCAAAATCCACCTGATGGAGCTACCTATACTGTTACTATGACCTCAGCAATTGGACCACATTGTACATGTAATTTGTCCTGTGTGATAGAAAAAACCATGATTGCTCCTGATTTTACTATTGATTCATTGACGAATATTTGTTATCCGACCAAAGTGCATCTGGCTCAATTTGCGTATGCCTCCGGTTCGGAAGTGTCTTATTTGGAATGGAATATTTCTAAAGTCAGTGAAAATCAAGGGACAGAATATATGTCCGGCGATTCTTCCTTGACATATGAATTCCAAGATACGGGTTATTATAAGATATTACTTACGGTCTATACCGAAAACGGTTGTGCCGATACCGCTTCAGCCATTGTGTATTCCTATCCTGCTCCTGAGGTATTGATAACAGCACCCTACTTGATATGTAAATATACAGAAACGGAAATATTTGCTTCCGGTGCTACTACGTACCAATGGGGAGGAGTGAAAAGGAGAAATACCGATACTTCTGCTATTATCGATAGAGGCGGCATGTATACGGTAAAAGGTACCGACGATAGAGGGTGTTTTGGTTATGACACTGTCTATGTCGATGATTTGGAATTTGAGATTGAATATACCACCATGGACAATCCTTGCTACGGCTATGATACAGGAACCATTAAAATTACCAAAATTACCGGTAATTTTGTAACACCGATGTTTCATTATTGGGCAGATTTGGGATATACCAACGGAATGCCAACGGATAAAAGAGATAGTTTAAAAGCTGGATTCTATGTAGTTTATTCGGAAGATGATAACGGCTGTTTCCGCTACGATACCATCGAAATCAAAGAGCCCGAAGATGTAACAATAGTATTGGATACTTTGGTAGGTGAACGTTGCCGCGTTCCGGGATACATAAAAATACATGCCAAAGGTGGAACGGCACCATATAACTACTCTTGGACTTCCGATCAATTTCCATCGGATGAATATCCTAATCCACCATTTACTGACCAAAACATCAATGAGCTGACACCAGGATTCTATACCGTTAAGGTAGTAGATAAAAACGGATGCCCTGAAAAAGTAAAAACCTATGAGGTTCCCATTGTGGAAAATCCTATTATTTCGGTATTACAACTCATCCATGAAACCTGTAGCGATGAAAATGGAAGTATTCGCGTATTGACACAAAATCCTATCCCTCCTTTAGCCTATACATGGTATTATAATAATGAAGTTCTGGATGCAGCAACACCGGATGAATTGAAGACAGGCTTAAAAGCGGGAAATTATAAAATAGTCGTCTTTGCGGGAAATAATCCGAATTGTGTGGATACCGTGGAAACCAATATTTTCAACCATCCTATACCGGAAATCACCTTAGATACACTTTTCCCGGAATACTGCCATCGTTCGGATGGATACATTAAAGTATCTATCAAAGCGCATACGACGGATTCGTCCGACTTTAACGACTCATTGACCTACTCTTGGTCGCCTGTTACAGGAGATACGTGCTATGTTGACAATTTACCCAAAGGTACGTATACGGTAACAGTAAGTGATGGTGTATGCGAAAATTCCGCTACCTATGACGTAGAATTTGTTGAAGGTCCGGTTGCCGATTTTGTGGCTAACAGCTATAATGTGGCAACCAATATAATGTTTACATTGACAGACAATACGAAAGGGAATCCGATTATTTGGTTATGGGATTTAGACAAGGGAAAAAGTGAAAGCGGTAACGTGGCAAGAGTCAGTTTCACAGAAGTAGGCGATTATTATGTTACACTCTATGTTGAAGATCCCAACGGATGTTTTGACAGTATCACGAAAAAGATTCATGTCTATGAAGAATTGACGGTATATGTTCCGAATGCATTTACACCAAACGGGGATGGTATCAATGATATCTTTAAACCGGAAATGTTGGAAAATGTAAAAGAAGGCTATGTTTTTGAAATCTTCGATCGCTGGGGACAAAAAGTGTTTGCAACTACCGATACCGAAGAAGGATGGGACGGTACTATTGATAAGAAGCCGATAACAGTTACAAGCGTATTTTCCTATCGTATTGTAGCCAGAGATTTTACCGGTCAGGATCATGAATACGTAGGACACGTAACACTGTTAAAATAAAAAAATAAAAAGATGTTTACAAAGAGAGTGCTTGATAGTACTCTCTTTTTTATTTATTTATCAGCCCTTCAGCATGTAATTTATCTAAGATTATGGTTAGTTGTTTATCCTTTGAGAGCGTTCCATCGATATAATTAAATTCAAAACCATTT
>JAQVNO010000032.1 GCA_028703095.1 Bacteroidales bacterium | reverse complement strand
TGATTGTGTAAGGTTTCTCCATTTTGAGAAAGAATAACGGGAAAGGAAACTCCATTACCATGGGAGAGAGCAATTCCTTCAATCATGCCTGAAAGTTGGCGTTCAAGTTTTCCTGCTTTACATTGGCGCATTGCTGTTAAATGCATCTCAACACCTACATTACACGCTTTTTCCAATTCCATTATTTCTTCTTCTTCTTTGATTTCACGTAAAGCAACCACAGCTTTGATAAATTCTTCTGAGGCAGATTGTTTTAATGCCTCAAAAGGAATTTTTAAAGAGTTATGTAAGAATATTTTATTGTCATCACGATAAGGAGGCAGGAAATGAATGGTTCTCCCTGCTTGTTGAGCTTTATGTAAATAAGCGATAAGTGATTCCAGGGGTTGTGTGTTTTTTACCCCGCAATTATCGGCTAAGGATTGAATGCTTGGTTGATTGCCCATCCAGATAATATCGTCGATGGTGTAATCATCCCCGAAAATAATTTCTTTTTGCTCATCAATATCAATAATAGCGGCTAAATGGTCTAAGTGAATACCGAAAAAATAGATAAAATGACTATCCTGTCGATAATGATAGGTGTTTGACGGATAATTCATCGACGATTCATTGTTTCCTAGAAAAAGTAAGATACCGTTTTTTACTTTTGATTGCAATTCCTTGCGTCTACGTATGTATGTATTTTTATCAAACATGGTGTTATATTTTAAAAATTTTGTGCAAAAATAAAGAAAAACTAAAAGCGGATAACGGAAAAATAAAAATAAGATGCGAAACTCTATTTTAATTAAAAAAAACAAATCGTTCCAACAAATCAACTTTTGCTAATGTACATAAAATATACCCATAAAAAATATATTGTCCCGAAGTAACGTTGTTATTAATATAGAAACAGTTTTAAAATAATATCTAATCAAATAGATTAAAAATAATTCACAATGAAAGTAATAGCAATAAATGGAAGTCCTCATAAAGAAGGCAATACATTTCATGCACTAACGATGATAGGCATTGAACTGAAAACAATGGGTATTGAATTTGAAATCGTCCATATCGGACATAAAATGCTACACGGTTGTATTGCTTGTGGAAAATGTATGGTAAATAAAGATGAAAAATGCAGCATTCATACCGACGAATTAAACCAATGGATACCGCAAATAAAAGAAGCTGATGGATTAATTATCGCTTCACCGGTATATTATTCCGGCATATCGGGAACCATGAAAAGCTTTTTAGATCGGTTGTTTTTTGTTGCAGGTGCTAACGGAGGTTTATTACGCCATAAAGTAGGAGCCGCTGTTGTAGCCGTTCGACGAACGGGAGGTTCGTCAACCTTAGATAGTTTGAACCACTATCTTACTTACTCTGAAATGATGATTGCAACCTCTAACTACTGGAATGTTATTCACGGTACGAATGCAGGCGAAGTGAATCAAGATTTGGAAGGAAAACAAATTATGCGTGTTTTAGGAAAGAATATGGCTTGGCTGTTAAAAATGAAAGAATCTACAGCTTCTACTATTGAACCTCCTCAAAAAGAAAAAAAAGAATTCACCAATTTTATCCGCTAATACAGAAGAAAATGAAAACTAAACTATTAATTTTATTTTTTCTCTTTTTCTCTATACACCGGGTATATACTCAAAATCAAAAAGCAATTTCTACCAAAGGGAGCATCAACCAAACATTAGCGTTTAAAAGTACTATTTTAGGCTATGATGTTCATTATGCTATCTATCTCCCACCCGATTATGCCCTATCCGATAAACATTATCCCGTTTTATTTTTATTGCATGGCTACACCGATGACCATACCTCCTGGATTAAACAAGGAAAAATCAATACCATAATGGATAAGGGTATAGCAAAAGGTGAAATTGAGCCCATGATACTGATCATCCCTGACGGAAAATATTTTTGGTATATAAATGACTACCAAAGTGTAGCTCGTTATGAGGATTTCATGTTCAAAGAATTTTTGCCTTTTATCGACAAAACCTATAAAACCATTCCCAATAAAGAACATAGAGCCGTTGCCGGTTTATCCATGGGTGGATACGGTGCCTTAGTTTGGGCTATGCATCACCCCGATACATTTTCATATTGTATCGCTTTAAGTGCTTCTATGTTTACCAACGAAGGACTGATAAATATGCCCGATAAATTGTATTCGTTCATGTCGTTGCTTTATGGAGCTCCTAATGCATACGGTAACGAGAGAATAACCGAACATTTCCTTAAAAACAGTCCTTTACACATGGCTGAAAACATGACAAGCGATTCTTTAAAAGCCGTTACATGGTTTATTGATTGCGGCAACGAAGATCCCTTAAAAGAAGTCAATGCAACGCTACATAAGTTGTTGACTAAAAAAAACATTGAACATATTTATCATGCCCGCAAAGGCAAACACAATTGGAAATTCTGGCGAGAAGGTATTTATCAAGGACTGAAGTATGTAAGTGAAGGTTTTCGTACAAAATAAAAGCATCATTGTCGGGTAAAAATGGGAGAATTCTTCACTTTTTTCAAAATGATACTATTTCTAATTTTTAAATATAAGAAGTGGTTTGTTCTGAGCGTAATAACGTGAAGAAAAAAATCTCAAACCTATCTAAATGTTTTATCGGATAATAATGAAATAAAAAAATAATTTACAATCAAATCTACCGATAAATTGTTTTTTATAATATTACTAAACCAAAAGTTCCATTTTTTTAATACATAAACTATCTTAAAATGTTTAAAAATATTATCAATCACAACGTTTCCCTTTGTTCCGAATTGGACGATAAATCTCTGTGTTGGCTGGAGCTGGGAGAGATGGAGTGAGAAAGAGGCTAACTTTATCTCCAAAAATTCCTATTCCCCAAACCACTTCATGGCTCGTACATTTCGTTCTACAAAAAAAGAAGAATTACCTGTTTGAATCGCATTATCAAATAAAACAATTCCATAAGCAAACCAACCATTTTGATGTTTAATAGGATTCTCGGTAGATGTCCAATAATAAACATTATCACTTCCAACAACATATTCACTTATGGGTGTGGCTGCTATGCTTTCTAAAGTTGCATTCAACACATCAAAATTTTGGAACATGCTTATCATTTCGTATTTAGCAGGGAAATACCAACCTTCGCCTTTGTCGGTGCACCATTTGGCAGCTTCGATACGTTCTTTGAAAACATAGGTCGAGGTATCGGAACGCAAAGCCATTTGAAGAGCTGTATTTACTCTTCCATCTACCGTATCGATGGCATGGGTAGGATGATCAACCGTGGCATACATTAAAAGCGAATCGGGTTCGTTTAACGAAATTATTTTACCACTACTTCCATACATTTTGCTGTTATCGCTTAAAACCGTATCGGCAATCCAACACACTACGCCTTCGGCAATGCCGTAATCATCGTAATAAACATCACCAACGGCATAACCTATTGAAAATTGAAAACGATACATGGTATCGCTTCCGGTTTGGATTGTCTTTTTTTGAATGTTTCTTTTCCCTCCGTTATAGGTTGTATAGCCTATAAATTTCATGCTGTCGTTGGTTTGAAATTCGTCGGTAGTGCCGGCTTTTTGTTGTTTTTCAACGGTAGAAGAAATATATTCGCCATATTGAATGCCAAACCCGTTTCCGCTTTGACTTGCCAATAGCTTAATATTTTGCTCTCCTTGGGAAGTTTTTAAGGTTAATATATACGCTTGTGCTGCGCCTACCGATACCGTAAACCCGTGTTTTCCGGCTGATAAATTGCTGTTATACACAGCACATTGTTTTCCGCTTATATTATACAAGCTAATCGTAACATTTTCTTTGGTAGACAGGCTTACAAACACTTTCGTATTGCCGTTAAACGGATTGGGAACATTTTGCATAAGGGCATTCCCCTGATTTTTGACTTCGTAAATTCCCGTACTGTTTATCATTTGCAAAACCGTATCGGGATAATAAATGGTTTGTTCCCATCCCCGTGTAACATTGGCAATTTTTACACTGTCTAACGCTTGAAAACTTCCTCCTTGCATTTGCGAGGTAAACCTAAGATTTACATAATTTTGAGCCTGCAAACTCATACCAGCCGTTAAGGCAAGAACTAAAAAAATACTTCTTTTCATTTTTTTGGATATTAAAAGTAGTAGAAATGCTTAATAAGCATTTCTACTACAAGTTATTAAATTATTTTTTAATTATTTTTCGTATAATCGTTTTACCGTTATTTAATTTACAAGAAATAAAATAAACACCCTTGCAATACGTACTCATATCGATGCTTAACATGGAATTATTTATGTTTTCGTTCCATAATTTTTTACCATATAAATCATATAAAATTACTTCATTGATGATCATATCATTATTGATCGAAACAGTAACCTTATCATTGGTAGGATTGGGTTTTACGGATAAATTAAATGATTCATTTTCTTTATCCTTTACCGATAAATTAGATACTGGAGCATTTGAATTTCCCATAGTGTGATTCCAACAAAAATATGCAATGTTTGTTTGATCAAAATCATGAAGTATTATCGACAATATACTTCTTGCAATATCGGCAGATGCGTCTGTTCCATTCGCAATGCTTTGTAATGAATCAATGGTTGAAGGGGATATATATACGGAATCACTATTGCTTATATTCCAGTTTAACAGATAATCTAAACAGATTTTGTAATTGGAAATATCATCCGGATCATAATACGGATATTTAACAGCCATAGTATTTAAAATACTATCCATAACAAATCCATTATTTTCACTTAAATAATATTCGGCTAGATGAAAATCCATTTGAGCCGTTCCCATACGAGATACCCAAAGTTTTAATTGTGAATTATCACCATTTTCCAATTGTAAATAATAATAAATAGCTTCCTGACAAATAAAATCCATAGACTCTTTTAAAGTGGTTAATTCCGTAAAATCCTCTACTTGTTGTTGGTAAGAATCATCACCTTCATAATATTCTTTCCAATTAATGCTCCCATCGCCATAGTTGTTTTGATATTCAACAAGAAGAGTTCCAAAAGAATTTTGAAAATCGTTAAAATTATTTTCCCATTCATCAACCCGATTAGCAGGAATAACAAACGGATTGGGATAGTAACTAGCGCCTTTATATCCGGGAGTTACGCAAGGAACGGAAATGCTGTTTTCTATAGTAACTTTACCTAAAATACTCGTTGGGTCTTGATAGACAACCGTCGGTTGGCGATAATAGACTACTATATTTAAATTATTAGTATTATTATAAATATTAAAATTGGAAACGGTTGGCACAAAATGATTCCCTGCACCTATATACTGTGTGCCTTGTAATAAGCGAATATTAGCATTATTAAAAATATTAATATCATCGTTGTTATGGGAATATATATTACAATGAAATTGTAAACCTTCGGCATAAGCATTATTTGCAGAATTACCATATACTCCAATTATATCGTTTGCAGCACAAAGGTTAGTGAAATTATTATACCGAATAAAATTATTATCGTAAACCTTTCCGTAAAACATTATCCCTATACCGCTATTTCCTGTTGTATTTACGCAATTAAATATATTATTTTCAATTTTAAATGCAGTGGAAGATTTATCAATAATAATTCCCATATTTTCGTTAAGATTAAATGTTGATGATTCAATACGTAAAAAATTCGTATTACGAGCATAAATTCCAATAGAATTATCCGTGAAATTGCAAGTTGTTATAATGGAATTTCTTGTTTGTGAATTATCCAAAAAAATTGCTGCTTCTAAAAATCCTTGAAAATTACAAGGCGTTGTGAGCCAATAAGTCATACTTTGCCAATCTTCTTCTATAGCACTTTGATTTATATATACACTTGACATAGTTGAATAAATAGCATACTGAACGGGTAAGGTGGTTATAAAATCACAATGAGTAAAATGAATACCTTTAACTCCATTTAGTACAACCATTGCAATCGGTACATTATAAACATAGTTATTAACTATAAAATCACAATTAGTAAATGAGCTAACATTATCCCTTTCTGCATCAGCAGAATTCGGATCTTTATAAACATACGTATTGAAGTGAACACTTTCGTAGTTGTTTCTAAAAATTGTATTGGTAGCAAAAACCATTCCTCCTCCATCATAATACATGTAATTAGTTGAAGTACTATTTGTTCCTACGAAAACTCCATATTCCGCATTTTCAATAACAGCATTATATAAAGTTACTTTACTTTGGTTAATTACAGGAATAAATCTTTGATTAACTGCTCTATTTCCTTTTGCTACAATGCCATGCCATAATTCATTGGAATTAATGCTGGTTAAAGTCCCTCCATCAACATAAAGAGTCCCTCCAACTTCAACTATAATTGAACAATTTGAAGAAAATTGTATTTTAGACGTAATTTGTAAAGTTATTCCATTTGGTATAACAATATCTTCGTTTTTAGTATCTGGATTATTCCATAGTTCATTGACTGTTAGAGTATAGGTAGCATACGATTTATTTGTAAAACATGCCACAACAAATAGTGTGGCTATTATATATTTAAATTTTTTCATTTATATTATATTTAAAAATTATTTGTACTCCGTGAATTTTTATTCAATTTAAAAAAATAATTATTTTAGTTGTTTTTAGGAATTCCATATTTTTAAGTATTTTTTATTGTGTGTATGTTTTTGTGTAAACATTATTTCTTTTGCATCAATTTGCAACTCTTGTACACGTACATATATCCTACACGCTACGTTTGGTTGTTTGCCTTAAACAAACAGTGGGTCGAAAGTAAAACAATTCATTGTGAGGGAACACCCTCTATAAAAGTTGTTACCTCCCACACCCAGCGAGCATTGTTTTTCTGTTGAGGGGAGGTGGGGGGGGGATGATTATCAGCGTTTTACACACAAACGCTTGCTTGGCAAGCAAAATTAAGTATTTTAGCACCGGTGTAATCAGTACCCAAACACAAAAACACAACCCAAAAGTATACATTGTACGTTTTGCAGCAACTATTAAATAAAAAAGCACTGTACTCATAACCATTTTGGGTTTATATTTTACGCTGCAAAATTACATAATATTTAATTCAAATTTCAATTACCTAAAAATAATTTACAATATACTGAAATAGAGATAGAGATTTTAATGCTTATCGTTATATTTTATTTATTTTCAAAGAAAAATATTCTTTTCTTTGAAAAGCAAAATGCTTTTTTATATCTTTGCAGACTAAAAAATCCTTATGACATTTGAAGAAGCTGTAAGTTTTATTGTTAATTTGGTTTGGAGTCCGGCATTGATAGTAGTTTGTTTGTCAGCGGGACTTTTATTCTCTATTCTCACTCGTTTTGTACAAATAAGACGGTTTGGCGAGATGATACGTTTGCTCTTTGCCAATGATAAGAGTAAGCAAGCAGGGATTTCGTCATTTCAAGCCTTTAGCATGGCAATATCGGGGCGAGTAGGAACAGGTAATATTGTCGGGGTTGCTACAGCTATTGCATTTGGAGGTCCCGGAGCTATTTTTTGGATGTGGATTATTGCGTTTTTAGGATCCGGATCAGCCTTGGTTGAGTCCACATTGGCACAGATATATAAAGTAAAAGAAGGGGGGCAATATCGCGGAGGTCCTTCCTATTATATTGAAAAGGGATTAGGTTGTAAAAGCTTGTCGATTGCTTTTGCTGTAAGTACTATTTTAGCGTGCGGTTTTTTGCTGCCCGGCTTACAGTCCAACGGTGTAGCATCGGCTTTCCAGTCTTCCTTTCATATATCCCCCTTTGTAAGTGGGTTAGGTATTGCTTTAGTATTGGGATTAGTAATCATAGGAGGAGTGAAACGAATTGCAGGTGTAGCTCAAATTGTAGCACCTTTTATGGCTATAGGATATATGTTGATAGCTTTCATTATCATTTTTATCCACGTAGATAAAATTCCAAGTATCTTTATGCTGATTTTTGAAAGTGCATTCGGTGTGCATGCCGTTTATGGTGCAATTTTAGGAAATGCCATTATGATGGGGGTAAAGCGTGGTATTTTTTCTAATGAAGCCGGTCAAGGAACCGGAGCTATTGTTGCTGCGGCTGCAAAAGTGTCACATCCTGTAAAACAAGGATTAGTACAAGCCTTTTCGGTATATATAGATACACTATTAGTATGTACAGCTACAGCATTAATCATTTTATCTACAGGCATGTATAATGTCTTCTATGGGAATGGTGCTTTGCTGGTAGAAAATGCTCCCTTATTAGGAAATAATTACGTACATTTCACTCAAACGGCTATTAATTCAGATTTTCCACATTTTGGAAATGACTTTGTGTCTATAGCTTTGTTATTTTTCGTATTTACGACCCTTATGGCTTACTATTATTATGCTGAAACAAGCGTAAGTTATCTTTTTGAAAAAAATAAAAACAGAAATGTATTCATATGGTTGCTACGTATATTGATAGTGATAGCCGTTTTTTTCGGAGCTGTCAAGGAAACCAACCTTGCATGGAAACTTGGTGATATAGGAGTAGGATTGATGGCTTGGATAAACCTTGCGGCTATTTTTCTTTTATTCCCCAAAGCCATTCGCTCCCTGAAAGATTATGAAAAACAAAAAAAAGAGGGCAAAGAACCGGTGTTTGATCCTGAAAAATTAAATATCTCTAATGCGGATTTATGGGAGAATGAAAACAATCTTTAAATATAGGAATATTTCTTTATCAATACAAATTTTAAGAACTTACATCCGGATATAGTATCAATGTGTTTGTTATATTATCATTATAAAAATATAAACAAAGTAAAGTGAAAAACAAATTTAATATTTATTTTTTCTTTTAAAAAAGATTATACTTTTGTCGCGATTTATTCAAAATGGGATGGGCTCTGTTGTAAAAGACATAGCAAATACTTAAATGGAAACATATGCAATTAAAATATAGAATTAAAAAAGCAATTATACAAAGTGTACTACAGAAACGTAAACATAAGCAAGTTTTTGATAGTGATTATGCGGAACTATTTCAAATTCCCCCGGATGCAGGTTCTGATTTTAACAATAGCTATTATTTTTCAGCACATAATCTCGAAGGGCAAAGTCTGTTCTTGCGTTTGGGGTTGAGAGGAGACAAGCAAAGTGAGATTTGGTTTGTATACAGGGATGAAAATATGTTTTACTCCTGTCCTATCGAGTTATGCCATACCAAGGATTCCCCTTTGCAAGTGGAATGTGTGGAAGCAGGCAAACGATGGAAATTGAAATTTGAGGGTCATATGCAGTCTCTCGATAATAAAGATGATATACACAAAGCCGTTTTTGAAGGTCTTTTTACCGCGACGGCTCCCATTTTTGATTTTTTCTACCATGCGAATACGGAACCTATGGCACGTGCTTTCGCCAAAGAAAAATGGAATAAATCATTTTTTGAAGAAGTTCAGAAAAACAATCAAACACACTATGAGCAGGCGGGAAAAATTCAAGGTCGTTTGATGTTGGGAAGTAAGGAAAAACAAATCGATATGTATGCCATCCGAGATCATTCTTTCGGGAAAAGAGATTGGAACTATATGGATAAACATATGTGGCTCATGGCATTAAATGAAACCGGAGATGCTTTGAACCTCAGTATGGTTTCTTATCCTGCTATCAGAGGCATACAAGTAGGTAATTATCTAAGAGAGGGGAAAGTGCTTTCTGTTTTAAATGTTACCTGTCTCGACGATTTGATTAATTACGGACAAGGGGCAGATGCGTTTGTCCTCGAAGCTGTTTTGGAAAACGGAGAGAAACTGAAAGTTACTGTTCATAGAGATGCGGAAGTGGTTTATTCTTTTGCCAATAATCAATATATCCTTAGGGAAGGAATGGGTAGCTTTACCATAAACGGTGAAAAAGCCAGGGGTATCGTTGAATTTGGATTCAATAAAGATAGTAATAGATGGTAATAAAAAATAGATAAAAATATATTTTATGCAGATTTATGATTTATTTTCTATTCCCGAAGAGCTTTTACACGAAGTAGGAGGAAAAGCAAGGGGCTTGTATTTGTTACAAAAAGCCGGCTTAAATGTTCCAAAAGGTTTTATCTTGTATGATGTAAAATCAGAACAAGACATGGAGCAAGCTTGTCAATATTACAAACAATCAGCATTGAATGTTGTTGCCGTTCGCTCATCGGCAAAGGGAGAAGACGGTAAGGATTATTCTTTTGCCGGACAATTTACCTCTTATTTAAATATTCAAGGGGAGGAAGGATTAAAAAAAGCAATACAAGATTGTTTGCATTCATTAGAAAACAAAACGGCTCAAAGCTATGCCGATGCGTTTTTGCTATCACAACCTAAACAGATGACGGTTATCGTGCAAGAATTTATCAATGCGAGTAAAGCAGGGGTGAGTTTTAGCAGCGATCCCATGGGAAAACCCTATCATTATTTGGTAGAAGCTGTATACGGGTGGGGGGAAAATTTAGTAAACGGAACAGTCGCTGCCGATCAATATCGAGTGTCTTCTGCTGCCTTGAATACCATTGATGCTTACGAGAAAGCAATTACCCATGGGAGTATTCTAGCAAAGCAAGAGTTAAAAACTATTTGTAGTGACTTATATAAAGCAAAAACAATAGTAGGTTTTGAATTGGATTGCGAATGGGCAATCGATAACAACAATCAGTTGTATTGGCTGCAAGCTAGACCTATAACAACCAATGAGGTGCCTACCGTAGATGAGTTTAACTGCAAATTAGATATAGATAATCAGGTTATTACACGTTGCAACGTGGGAGAAATGCTCCCGGGTGCCGTTACTCCTCTCAGCCTTTCTACCAGCGTTTACAGTATCGATTGGGGTATGCGCAAAATGTTTGTCAACATTGGGGTATATCCATCCATGGAGTCAATACCGGAAACATCCTGCATTGTAAGTATTAAAAATCATCTGTTTATAAATTTAAGTACTATTTATCTCTTAGGAAAAAAGTTATTTGCCGCAGGTAAAACAGGGGTTGATTTGTCCATTTGCGGAAAGCCTTTACCTGATATGCCCGATGTGGATATCCCTTATGCCAATGTTTTTATCAGGATAAAGAATTTTATTAATTACCTGTTCATTTTATTCTCAAAAGATACTGCTAAGCTTAAGATAAGAGAGCTTGCCAAAAAGCTGTATTTTGAAGAAACTCATCAAATGGAAGATACCTATAATCAACTGGAACAAAAGATGGAAAAAATGCATTGGGCATTGTATTATCATTACATTACGTCTTCTTATTCGGGGAGTATGAGTAGTGCATTGCATATGACCTTAGATAAAGATTTTAAGGATAAAGAGGAGCTTAAAGCTAAAATTGCCGGAGTATTGGAGAACATTGAAGAGATTGAAAGTGTAGATATTCTTCGTTCTATGCGGGAAATTGCGCGTGCATTATTACAAGAAAATCACGATATAGGTTCTTTGTCGTCTGAAGATTTATTACTTTATTTGGATCATTGCCATTCTAAATCACGGAAAGCCTACCTTAATTTTCTGGAGCGGCACGGACATAGAGCTATACGTGAAGCCGAAATGCGAAGTAAATCATGGAATGACGATAAGATGATGTTGGCAAACTATTTAAAAATGGTTATTTCTACCGGAGGAAATGAAATAGAAACGGATAAATTTCAATGGAGAAAACAATTGGAAGATTTACTCAAAGGCTATAATCCTATCAAAGCGATGGTAATAAAATACCTTATCAACCAAGCTCGCTATGGGGTAAAAGCCAGAGAATTTTCTAAATCGATGATTATTAAAGTTATTGATCAATTCAAAAAAGAATACCGTAAATTGGCAAAACTATTGGTAAACGAGAATCTGCTTTCTGATGAAGATTGTATTTTCTTTTTGACACATCAGGAGATAGGGCAATTGATAAAAGATAAGGATATTTCTCTGAATAAAAAAGCTTTGGCAAGAAGAAAACTGCTAGAAGTACAAAAGTCCTTTAGTTTTCCCGAAGTAACCTTAGGTTGCCCGGAACCTATGACAGATTATATGGTGAAAAGTAATTCTAAAGTGTTCAAAGGCATACCCGTAAGTCGGGGGATAGCTTTTGGGAAAGCCAGAGTAGTTAAGAATATTGAAGACGCCAAGCAATTGAAAAAAGGAGAAATCATGGTGGCTGTCTTTACCGATATCGGCTGGTCTCCTTATTATTGCCTCATCAGCGGATTGGTTACCGAAGTAGGGTCCGCTTTATCTCACGGAGCAGTAGTAGCAAGGGAATATGCCCTTCCGTTGATTGCAAATATCCCTTTTGCTACACAACATATCCAAACCGGCGATAATTTATCCTTGGATGGTAATACAGGCGAACTGCGGATACTCGATGATAAGGATTTTATGAAACTAAGTAAAAATATAGGATAATCGTTTAGGTGATAATTTAATTATATAGCAAGAAAGACAAACGAAAGATTAGTACATAAAAAAGGGATTAGTGTTTTTTACATTAATCCCTTTTTGTTATTTAAACCGATGGGTTACATCAATCCTCTGTTTTTCAGTAAAGGTTCAATACCGGGTTCTTGCCCTCTGAATTTTTTATATAAAACGGCAGGGTCTTCGGTATTTCCTTTTTCAAGGATATTCTTACGGAAGGAAGTTGCCGTTGCTTTATCGAATAAACCTTTGATTTTAAAAAGTTCAAAGGCGTCGGCATCTAACACTGCTGCCCACGTATAGCTGTAATAGCCTGCTGAATATCCCGATGAGGAAGTGAAAATATGTTGGAAATACGGACTCTTGTAGCGTGAAATAATTTCTTTAATCAAGCCGTATTTTGCCATGGCAGAATCTTCAAAAGCAATTGGATTATCGATAGTTGGATTTTCTATTACATGGTAATCCATATCTAAGAGGGAAGCGGCAATGAGTTCTGTGTTTACAAATCCCTGTCCGTAATTACCCGCAGCTTCTATTTTATCTATCAGTTCTTGGGGTATCATTTCTCCTGTTTGATAATGTTTGGCATACATTTTCAAAACTTCCGGATGACGAGCCCAATTTTCCATAATTTGTGAAGGTAATTCCACAAAATCGCGTGTTACGTTGGTGCCGGCTAAAGAACGGTACTTGCAATTGCTAAGCAAACCATGTAAACCGTGACCAAATTCATGGAAGAAGGTTTCGGTTTCATCAAAATTAAGCAAGGAAGGTATCTCTCCATTAGGACGCGGAAAGTTTAATACCAAAGAAATAACAGGTATTACATTTTGATTGTCTTTCGTTTTGTGTTGTCCGCGGAATTCTGTCATCCATGCTCCGCTGCGTTTGCTGGCTCTGGTAAAGTAGTCCATATATAATATGCCGATAACTTTACCATTGTCGATAACTTCATAAGCCGTTGCTTCTTTATCGTAAACGGGGATAGCTGTGTTTTCTTTGAATGTTAATCCGTATAATTTTTCACATATCATGAAAATACCGTCTCTGACATTTTCGAGTTGGAAATAAGGGCGAATGGCTTCGTCGTTTAAATCGTATGTTGCTTTTCGAACTTTTTCGGTATAATATCTCCAATCCCATGCTTCAATGGTGAATTTTGGTTTTTCTTTGTTAGCTAACGCTTGATATTCTGCTGCTTCTTCTTTGGCTTTTGCCAATGCCGGTGTCCATACTTGTTTCAGTAATTCGTAAACAGCTTCGGGAGTCTTTGCCATGCGGTCGTCAAGGACATAATCGGCATGTGTTTTAAACCCAAGTATTTGAGCACGTTCAGCACGTAGTTTTACGATTTTACTGATGATTTCGGTATTGTCGTATTCACCGCCGATGCAGCGGGTAGAATAAGCACGCCATATTTCTTCGCGTTTGGCTCTGTTATCGGCATTTTGAAGGAAAGGAAGCAAGCTTGGATTGTGAATGGTAAATACCCATTTTCCTTTAGTTGCCGTATCCTGATTGGCGACTTCGGCAGCAGCAGCAACAAGAGAAGCAGGGAGTCCGGCTAAATCTTCTTCTTTGTCAATAACCATTTTATAAGCATTGGTAGCGGCTAAAACATTGTTGCCGAATTTTAAGGTTAAGGTAGAAAGCTCTGTGTTGATTTCGCGAAAGCGGGCTTGTTTTTCTGCCGGCACATTGGCACCGCCGCGAACAAAGTTTTTATAGGTTATTTCCAACAAACGCATTTGCTCGTCGTTAAGAGAGAGACTTTCTCTTTTATCATAAACGGCTTTTACTTTTTTAAATAACTCAGGATTTAAGTTTATATCGTCATTGTGTGCAGATAGTTTGGGGCTTATCGTATCGGCAATAGCAATCATTTCATCGCTGTTGTTGGTTTCACACATGTTGAAGAAAACAAGTGAAACGGTAGTCAACAATTCACCACTATAATCCAAGGCTTCGATGGTGTTTTCAAAACTTGGTTCTTCTTTGTTGGCAACAATGGCTTCTATTTCTTCTTTGTGTTGCAACATACCTTCTTCAAAGGCGGGAAGGTAATGTTCGGTTTTAATCTTATCGAAAGCAGGAACACCGTAAGGAGTTTCCTGTTTCGAGAAAAACGGATTGTTCATGTCTAATACCCTTTCTTCTTTTTTGTCTTTACATGATGCAGCTATCATGCATAATACTAATGTTGTGTAAACTAATTTTCGCATTTTTAATTGTTTAAAGTTACATTGAAATTTTTCACAAAGTTATATGAAAAATATATACAATCATGCAGCTGGGGAAAAAATATTTGTATGTTTTATTAATTTACTTGTTGTAAAACATCTCCTCTGAGGATACGGAAGCGTTTGCGGGCATCGACTACAAAAATGCTCGAGGGATAGTCTTTCATAAGTTGCTGATACAATTCCATGGCAGTAAATGCATCTTTGAAATATAGGTCGTGGAGGTTGGCTCTCAGAAACAACGCATCGTCTGCCAAGAGTTCATACCGATAGTTTTGCGTAAGGATATTTAGTAAACTGTCCGCACCTTGATAGTCTTGTCTTTTAATGGCTATTTCTGCTTTTTTGAATAAAATATCATCCGATAGCGAATGGAATAAGGCAACAAGGTGAATGCTATCCAAATACAGGTCTGCTTCGGTTAAACGATTGCTTTCTAACATAAAATCGGCTTTTGCATAATACATTAATGCCGGATTAATGCTGTCTTCATTTTGATTGTCGAAGATAAGCATGGATAAATACATGGCATCGTTGGCAATAAGTTTAGAGGTAGCAGCGCGAAGCACATTGAGTTGGGCTTCCGCCCAATCGAATTCGCCAAGGAAAAAGGATAGTTTGGCGTTTTTATACTTCGCATAGTGCCCGATGGTATCGTTAGGGAAATCTTTTTCAACTTGTGAATATAAAAGGGTCGCGTCCCATTCATTGCCATCCAAGCGCAGAATATCTCCTAAATCTATTTTTAAAATGGCTTTTTCTTTTGGTGGAATACGTTGCTTGTAAATGGCATCTTCCAACATGGCTTTTGCTGTTTGTATGTCATTTGCATATAAGGATTTGATTTGTGCCCATTCTCTGAAAACACTTATGTTGTTCACGTTCAAAGGATATTCCGAAAAAAAAGCCTGTAAGCGATTGTCTAAGTTTTGTATCTCCTCCTGATTTTTAGGATAGGTATGTGTAATTTTCAGGTATGTGGCATGCAAGGAAGCTACTTTGGCGAGTTCATAAAAAGGACTGTCTTTGCCTTTGTCATGGAGGATGTAATTATATCCGTCCATTGCCGTTTGAAAGTCCATGTTTTCACTTGCTATAGAAGCTATTTCATATACCGTTCTTCCGTCTTCTCGGTAACGTTTGTCGATGGCTTTGGCTTGTTTTAAGGCAAAGCTGAAATCTTTTTCCTGCATGGCAAACCATAAGAGCAAAGTAGAGTAGACTTGAACATCCGGATTTTTATTGGCATATTTTAGAATGTTGCTTTGAATAATATTGCGTTTTTCTTTTTGTGGGTCATCGATGAGCCAGTTAATGAGTATATTCTCTATCATATTAATCTGATCGGGAGAAGTAGCTAAAAGGCTCAGAAACTCATCGATGGCTTTTTGATAGGCTGTGCCGGCAGCATATAAAACACCCAGTTCAATGGCGTAATCGCCGGAATTTCCGCTGATTTTTCTTCCCTGCAAATAGGTTTGTATGGCGTAATCGTTTAATTGATACGTTTGAAAAGCAGTAGCCAATTCCTTAATAGATAACGAAGTGTGTGAACTTTGACTAATGCAACTTTCATAGTGTTTCTTTGCTTTGTTGTTTTCTCCTTCCAAGGTGAACACCTGCCCCAAATCAACTTTGTATTTTTGAATCAAGGGATAGATTTTAATTTGCTTGTTTACCAATCGTTCGGCAACTCTATATTCTTTTAATGCCAACAAGGTTTCAAAGTAATACGTATAGTAATAAGCATCGGGTCGTTTTTGGTACAATTCTTTGAATAGGTCAACGGCTTTATCGTATTCCTGATTTTGATAATATTGTATAGCCAATTGTTCATTGTTGGATTGGGCATGCAAGCAGAGGAAGCTACTCATCAACACTAAAAAAATCGTTATTTTTTGTAACATCATTTTCAGTCTTCGTTATAAATAGTTGCTAATGTAACTTTACCTACAACTTCTAAGGTGTTTTTGTTGATGTTGGACATATTATCGTTAAGGGTGTGCCAATTTGGATTGAATCCGGTAGAAGTTTGTTTATTGTATTCGATGATATCAATCATGGGTATTTTAGCGATTTGATTTACATACAAATGGTCATCGGTGATGGGATCTGTTTCCATGTCTTTGAAATAGGCATGATAGCCCATTTGTTGGGCGATTTTCCATACTTTGGAAAGAATGTCGGGAGCAAAATACCGTGATGTGCCTTCACGGGTAAAGGTGGCGTTGCTTCCGCCAACCATGTCTAAGAGTATGCCAAAGCGGGCTTTATAGTTTTTAATATGCGGATATTTAGCCCAATGTTGTGAGCCTAAGCACCAGAATTCACCTTCATAAGCTGCCTTATCATCTTGTGGGGCTCCATAATCTTCTACATCGAAAAAGATAATATCGACGCCTATTTCCGGTTTTTTCAATTGTAGTTGTCGAGCTGTTTCTAAGAGTACACCTACACCGCTGGCACCGTCGTTGGCGCCGTCGATAGGAGAGCGTCGCATAGCCGGATTGGGGTCGTGGTCTGCATAGGGACGTGAATCCCAGTGTGCCCCAACTAATACCCGACTTGGATGTGAAGGATTAATAATACCGATGATATTCTTCCCGTTTAATAAAGTCCCATTATAGGCTTTTGCCGTAAACTCCTGTACAATAACGGTGTCGCAAAAACGCATGAGCTCATTTGTCAGATAGATAGCACATGCTTTATGTGCTGTAGTATTGGGAACCCTCGGACCAAAAGCTACTTGTTTGTCAACAAAAGCATAGGCTGAATCGGCATCAAAAGGTGGAATATAGAGACTTTTTTGTACTTCCGGTGTCTCAGTAGGGGTGGGCGATTGACAAGCAACTGCCACTAACATAAAGGCTATGAGTATATAAACTAATTTTTTATCTTCCATTTCTTTGAAAAGCTTATTTTTTGCAAAGATAGTAAATAATGGGGAATGATATATATAAATCAACAATTAACTTCCATTAATACAAAGGAAAATATAAAAAAGGTATCAAAATAATGACAATACTTTCAATAGGGATATTAGACCATAAAATGCTTAAATCCTTCGAGTACAAAGAAAACAGGCCATACGATGGCTTTAAGAAAGGCAAGTACGCCCATCCAGAAGCCGCAAGCCTGGGGTAGAAAGAAAATTGCAGCTCCTACGATGCCCATGGCATACATGGCTCCTCCGCCGCAGGCAGGATTCGTTGTTTTACATTCCGGTTTACATACATTGTTCTTTTTTTCAGTTTTTTCAGTTGTTTCAGTGTTTTCCATTTTGTTTTAATTAAAATTGTTATTTTTTATAATGACTATCTAAAAATCATGTAAAATGATATGTTATAGCAGATTATTTTGCTTGAATAATTCTCTCAAACGCTCGCATTGGGTATACATGTTTTCCATAACCGCTGTTTCGGTATGCCACTTTTGTTTGGAGTAAATGCCGAAAGGTGATTTGCCGATAAACTCCGGGATAAAGTCTATATAACAGTTATTCATGCCGACATGCAATACCTGCGCAATATCCAATGATTCAAGTATGCTTTGTTGGATTTTATGGTCATTGATAATTTTTTCAGTTATATGTCCTTCGTGGGCATAAATGACGGTTTTGGAATTAAAATCCGAATCGTTGGCTTGCATTGTTTTTCGTTTTAAAAAAGGATTGAGGGTATCAAGTATATCCTTTTTTCGGATATCTATTTGAATGGAGGTGTCTACTTTTGAATAAAAAAATACTCCGAAAAAAATGGAAGCATCTTCAAACTGATAGGGGTTGTGATAGGCTACTAAATAAGTGTTTCCTTCCTCCTTATTGGGGATGTATAGTGTTTTGATAATTGAGGTTACACCATGTAGTGGGGTGCCTTTGTGGGGTGTGAGACTGTAATGTATTTTTCGTTTAGTCTCTCTTGCAAAGGTTTCGTATATTTCAACAATCGATTTATCATTGTCGGTGCTATCCATCATCTTATTTTATTTCGCAAAAGTAATAAAAAATAGCATCATTTTTTATTTTTTTACTAATTCATATATTTTTTTTGCCGTATTCCAATTTCGTATGCTTATCTCTTGATATATCGGCAAAGAAATGATTTTAGGCAAATAGCTTTGGCTCAATTTCTCAATCAAACGAGATAGATATACTACCGATTTACCTGCGGAAACGGTATCAACTCCTTCTCTTGTCAGTATTTTATCCATAACGTCTTCAGAGCGTAAAGGCTCTTTTAGAAAAATAATATCATACGTATACATATCCGGATATTTTCCGAAATTTTCGGGAGCCTGTTCTATCATGTGTTCGTATTGCTTATCGGTGAATACAAGAACGGTAGACGAGTAGTTAAAGCTTTGGGATAAAGCGGCTTCTATTTGTTCAGTCAATGCCTTTTTGTTTGTTTTGGGTGCATTAAAAATAACATTTCCACTTTGAATATAGGTGATTACATCGGAAAAACCTTTGCTTTCAAAACAGCGTTTTAAATCGTCCATTTTGATACTGTTTTTTCCTCCTACATTAATACCTCGTAAAAGAGCAATATAACGATTCATGGTGGGTTGCTATCTGTTAATGTGGATATAAAATATCGATTAATGTGCTTAATTTTTGTATTTTTTCCCCTTCATAGCCTGGATATTTGTTTAGTGGGTCAAAAAGAACGGCATCGATGCCGAATTGCTTGGCACCTTGTATATCGCTTTGTAAATCATCGCCTATCATCAGGTATTCTTTTTTGTTCCCCTTTCCGATGATAGCCTCAAAATATGCAGCACTTGATTTTTCATGTCCGATTTCTTTATAGCAATAAATAGCCGCAATGTATGTATTGATACGTCCTCTTTTTAATGCTTTGATAATGTCTTCTTTGCTTGAATCTTTTGCGTTGGTGGCAATACAGCAGCGATAGTTACGACGTAAAACTCTCAATATCTTCGATGCCTGAGCAACCGTTTTCACTTTTGTCCACCTGTACATGGGACCTTTCTCATCGGGAAAGTCTATCATTAAGGTGTTCCCCCAATCAAATAATAAAGTAGTATACATTTTCAACAGGTTTAGGATGCAAAAATACTCTTTTTTTTAAAGGCTAAGGTCGAAAGACGGGAAAGTTGTCAGTTGTCAGGTTTCAGTTTTCAGTTTTCTTGTCCCGAGTACAGTGTGCAGAAATCAATTAAAAATTAAAAATTAAACTTGATACAACGGATTAACGCCGATAGATTAAGCGGGTGATTTACATTCACCCGCTTACTTCTGCTTAAAGTCCGTAGAGGG
>JAQVNO010000132.1 GCA_028703095.1 Bacteroidales bacterium | reverse complement strand
CATAGTCAACAAGCCTGAAGGGCTTGAATTAAAATAAAAAAGCCATATTCAACCGCTTTGCGGTTGATGATAACAAAGGTGCTATCAACGGCTGCATTTCATGCAGCCCTATTCACATTGAATCCCTTTCGGGATTCGTATGTTATCAATTCACACGTATTTATTTTATAGAGAAAAATAGAAAAGAAACGTCTATACTCTTTGCGTTCTTTGCGGTTAAATATAATGGATTAAGAATTAAACTTGATACAATGCTCTAAAAAACTGAAAACTGAAAACTGAGAACTGAGAACTGACTAAAATGTGCCGAGTGCCGAGTGCCGAGAGGTTTTTCGGAACGAAATACCTGTCTTTAGCCCTTAGACAATAAAAAAGGAGCAATATCCCTTTATAAATTTGTAAAGAATTTTTATTCGTTTGTGTGTAATTAGTCAATTTTATGTACATTTGCAAAATAAAATACATCCATTGCGTATTTAACTAGGATTTACGAATGTTGTAATTTTAATTATGTAAAACCACGGTGTTACAAGCGCAGGAGAGACTGTGCAATAATGAAAGCAACTTGACAATAGAAAAATATTATGATCGCCAATGCAAAGTAAGAATTTTTCAGTCCGTTACACAAGCATCTCTTTACTTCCACATACTTGCTTTTTTGTTGCTTCAATAAACGATTTTGCGTTAGCATTCATTGTTTTTCTTGAAAGATTAAACTATTCATATGAAAGAAATTGATAATATAGAATTAGTATTTTTAAAACTTGAGGATTATTCTGATTTAAAACAGGCAATGATAGAATCATATGCTAATATGCCTGAAGCATTTTGGAAAGAGAAACATATACAAACTTTAGTGGATAATTTTCCGGAAGGACAAGTAGTTATTAAAATAGATAATGAATTTGCCGGTTGTGCCTTATCCATAATAGTTGATTACACTCAATTTGACAATAAGCATACATATAAAGAAATTACGGGTAATTACACTTTCAAAACTCATACATACGGAGGAGATACACTATATGGTATTGATGTTTTTATCCGTCCAAAATTTCGTGGATTAAGACTTGGCAGGCGATTATATGATTACAGAAAAGAGCTTTGTGAACGCTTAAATCTGAAAGGAATAGTATTTGGAGGTCGCATACCTAATTATCATAAATATTCCAAAGAGATATCGCCAAAAGAATATATCGAGAAGGTAAGAAAAAAAGAGATACATGATCCTGTACTTGATTTTCAAATGTCTAATGATTTTCATCCTGCGAAAATTTTACAAGGTTATCTTGAGGGAGATAAAGAATCTAAAGAATATGCTGTACTTTTAGAGTGGGATAATGTATATTACGAAAAACCATCCAAGAAAGCAGCAGTTAAAAAGACGGTTGTAAGATTGGGATTAATACAATGGCAAATGCGTTTGTACAAAAATTTTGATGAAGTTATGCAACAGGCTGAATATTTTGTTGATGCTGTTTCAGGTTATAGAGCCGACTTTGCATTGTTTCCGGAATTTTTCAACGCACCTTTGATGGCAGAGAACAATCATCTTTCGGAGCCTGAAGCTATAAGAGAACTGGCAAAGCACACCTCGCATATTGTTTCAAAGTTCTCAGAATTAGCTATTTCATATAACATTAATATTATTACAGGTAGCATGCCCGAGGTCGTACATAACCAACTATTTAACACCGGATATCTTTGTAAAAGAGATGGAGGTGTTGAGCGTTTTGAGAAGCTGCATGTAACGCCTGATGAATCAAGAATTTGGGGAATGCAAGGTGGAAATACATTAAAAACATTCGATACTGATTGTGGTAAAATAGGCATCTTAATTTGCTACGATGTTGAATTTCCTGAATTATCCCGACTGTTAGCCGATGAAGGAATGGATATTTTATTTGTCCCCTTTTTAACTGACACCCAGAATGGATACTCAAGAGTGCGGAGTTGTGCTCAGGCAAGGGCTATTGAAAATGAATGTTTTGTTGCTATTGCCGGTAGTGTTGGCAATTTGCCTAAAGTGCATAATATGGACATTCAATATGCACAATCAATGGTATTTACACCTTGTGATTTTGCGTTTCCAACAAATGGTATAAAAGCAGAAGCTACACCAAATACTGAAATGATTTTACTCGCTGATGTCGACATTGATATGCTAAGGGAATTAAATCAGTTTGGAAGTGTTAGAAATTTAAAGGACAGACGAAATGATATATATAAAGTCAATAAATTGAATTGATAAACGAATGATTTTATATGTATTTTACTTGCACTTTGTGTCTTTGTTTTAACTGCAGAGAACGCAATGCTTACATATGATCTAAACTTAATTTTTTCGGAACGAAAAAAAATCTCAGTACACGTTATGTGCGACATTTTTTGTTTTTTAGGCTTTATTTTCCCGTCTTGCGATTTTATTTCACCTTATCTTGCAGGGATTTGAATCCTCTACCGAGAATTTCGTGGGCATCGGAGATAGTGATGAAGGCATCGGGGTCGACTTGAAAGATATATTTTTGCAAATCGGGGATTTCTCTTCGGTTCATAACGGTAAAGAGCACATCTTTATTTTCCCGGGTATACATGCCTTTAGCTTCGAAGATGGTGCCGCCGCGATGGAGGTTATAAATAATGGTTTGACGCAGTTCTTCGCTTTTATCGGAGATGATAAACACTATTTTATCGTCGGAGAAGCCATGCAGCACCAGGTCGATGACTTTCCCCATAATAAAAATTGTAAGCCAGGAATAGAGAGGAATTTTCCATTCTTGAAAAGAGAGGAATCCAATCACCACGATACAGGAATCCACTATCATGAGCTGTTGTCCCAGCGGTATTTTAGTATATTTCGATAAGATGGATGCCAATACATCGGAACCGCCGCTGGAAGCACGGGCTTTGAAGATGAAACCAACGCCTATTCCCATGATAACACCTCCGAAGATACTCGCCAGCAAGACTTCATCGTGGAGATTGAGGGGGTCGCTGCCGACGAGCCATATCAATCCATCGGTAAAAAATGCTGTTAAAATAAAACCTACAAAAGTCTTAACGCCAAAACGTGAGCCTAAGAGTTTTAAGCCTATCAAGGTAAGGGGGAGGTTGAAAAACAATGCTGCCAACCCGACAGGAAAGCCGAATTTGTAGTGTAAGACAATGGAAATACCGTAAATACCGCCCGGGATTATTTTATAGGGGGTCATAAAAAAGGCATATCCCAACGCCAAAATAAAGGTGCCGAGAATTAAATAGGTATAGGAAATAAACCATTCCCTCGATAATAATTTATCTTTGATGGGATTAATGATAAAATTAGCCATGTGTATATAAGCTTAATGTAATATAGATGTGATGCACTCGGAGAATTGCCGTTGTTGGGAAGGGAGTGTTTGGAATGTACATGGGGATATGAATTTTCAAATAATACTGCGGATGCTGTACAGGCTATGGGAATATTCTTCTTTTTCGATATTGAAAATACCTTTGTTGTCGAGGCGGTCTTTGCGTACTTTGCTGCTTGCATGGACGATGCTATGATCCGTATATACAATCCCTGTATGGGTGATGCGATTTTCTTTGTTGGTAAAGAATGCCACATCGAAGCATTTCGCTGCTTCTATGCTCTCAACAGGATTTCCTTGCTGTGCCTGTTGAGAGGCATCGCGTAAGAGCTTAACTCCTGCCATTTTAAACAGTATTTGGTTGAAGCCGGAACAATCGATGCCTAAGGGGGAACGTCCGCCCCAGAGATAGGGGGCGTTCATAAAAAGACGGATATGTTCGTGCATGCTTTTTTGGGGAGCGATAGTCTCTATTTCAAACCATTCAGCTCCGAGGTATATGGTGTTATCGTCTTTGAGCGGAAGACCGGCGCCGGGAGGAACGTAAAAACGGAAATCCCTTCTTTTATCATACAACAGTGTCCAATCCTGAGCAATGAGAGGCGTTTGAAGGGTGTAATACGTTTCTATTTCACTATCGCGAAGAATACTCAACTGGTTTCTGTCCAGATATCCTTTGTAATCATCATAAAGAGAACGAACATACAGCCAATTAATATCTTGTTTGATAATTTCGTAGGCTTCGCCGAACAGCAGTTGAGATATCATTTCCGAGCGGTGCGAGGGGCGACTGCGTAAAGGAATCAACGCTATGTTGCAAAAGCCGTAAATAGCCATTTTATTCCACAATAAAAGGTTTAACTTTTGAAAAACCGGAAGTGCTCAGCTTGATGAAATACATGCCTGCAGGCAAATGGCTGATGTTAATAGATTGAACTTCCTGTGTGTTGATGGATGATTGGGTATATAACACCTGACCGTTTACACTATAAATATGTATGCTTGCGTTGGCAGCTTCCATTCCCTCAAAACGAATGTTTATATTCTCGTTGGCAGGATTGGGGAATATAGTAAAGTTCCCATCCTTGGTAATATTTACTTCTTTGATTGCTAAGTCGGTCGGGCATACGTAGACTTTTACGGGTAAGGCATATATGTTATTGTCTCCCGTATAAATTCCCGGTTGTTGCCAGGGGAGATTCACACGTATATATCCGGTAGCAAGGCTTTTGTTGCGTAAGCTTGCATTTTTCACAAACACAAAGCGAGCAGAATCGGGATCTCCTTTTTCACCGGGCAGAATATAGTCAACGCAGAAATGGCGTGATATGGTTAATGGTTCATCCAATAGTATCATATTCCATGCATTACTTATGATTTGATCTCCGAGAATATTCATTTTACGGTATAAGGTTGTTGGAGTTCTCAGGGAGCTGGTATTAGTGATTCTGACAACGACAGTATCATTTGCCGTTAGATTCAGGTTCCCGAAATAAACGGCAACGGAATCGATAATGACTTCTTCATAAACATTAATATATTCTGAGGCTGAGCGGATGTAATTATTGGTGTCGGCATAGGGAAAGGCAAGTTCAACAAAAGTGTCCGTTTCAAACAGATTATGTATTGAGACGCAATCATCTATTGCTAACGGGTCTTGAGCAACCGTAATGGTTTTGATACGTGTGGTGGAAATAACGGATAGCTCCACATAACGTTGCAGGGTGGTTGAGTTTTTGGTTTTGGTGC
>JAQVNO010000131.1 GCA_028703095.1 Bacteroidales bacterium | reverse complement strand
CATGCAGCAAGCAATTCGTCAAAAAGGAAATACCGATAAAAAGTTTGTAAGTAACGACACTATGCACTACGTAGCGTATTGTACTTACAACGGCAGTGTAAAAACCAAAACCATAACGCTGGCACAAGACGGAAGCAATACCACCCATACCTTTGTGATTCCTATGGGGTATGCCGTAGGGGATGTATATTATAACTCCGGCGGAACAGCCGAAGGCATCGTGTGTTGGTTAGCCGATACCGTGATTAGTTACGGAGGTGTTCCTTACGGAAGTCATGGCAAAATCATATCTTTAGACGAAAAAGAACAGGCGATGTATTCCGCCAATAATCCGGCTTATCCTACCCGTGCCTATGATTCCTTGGATGGAAGAGTAAATACCGCCATTCATATAGCAATTACATTGGATACCAATTATATGTTTCCCGAACGTTTGCAAGCAGCCATTTGGTGTAATGATAAAGGAGAAGGGTGGTATTTACCTGCAAAATGTGAAATGTATATGCTATATGAGTTGTTGTCAATACTAAATGCGTCCTTACAAAACATTGGAGCTAAAACCTTTACTACTGTACATACTGAAAATCCTTTGTATTGGTCATCCACAGAAGAAGTACAAGTGGGGAGTAATCCTTGTAGAGCTTATGGTGTAAATATGGAACGTGGATGGATTATAATAAGTTCCGTATACGAATTACGACATGTTCGAGCGATGAAATGGTTTTAGTTTAATAAGGGCAAGTAATTTTAAAATCTTTCCAATACCTGTACTATCAATTCCTGCATAGCCGGTTTATAATCTGCGCTAAAGTCTTTATTGACGCGGTTGGCTATGGCGATGCATAGGGTTAAGGCTTTGTGTCCCAACAAACGACTGAGTGCATAGAGGGCGGACGTTTCCATTTCCATATTGGTGAAATATAGGTTCCGATAGCTCCATCCTTGCAGTTTTTTAATAAAATCACCCTGAGCCAAGGGTAAACGTAATTCCCGGCATTGGGGAGCGTAAAAGCCTTGTGCCGTTAATGTTATTCCTTGTCGTAGGTCAGGGGCTATGCGTTGTATGAGTTCGTCGGAGCAAGCTACGGCATAAGGGTAGGGGAGCTTGTCGTTCCGTCCGCATTGACGAATAAATGCTTCTACCATGGCTTCATCAGAGATATTTTCGTGCCGGTAAGTGTGTAGCAAGCCATCCATACCGAAACCGTAACGGGAGGCTATGCAAGTGTTGATGGCTATATCTTTTTGCAAGGCGCCGCAAGTGCCTATTCGTATCAATTCGAGGGTGGTATGTGTGTCTTTGATGCGTCGTTTTTGCAGGTCTATATTTACCAATGCATCCAACTCGTTGAGGACGATGTCGATGTTGTCGGTGCCCATACCGGTAGACAGGATAGTGATGCGTTTCCCTTTGTAGCTGCCGGTATGGGTGTGAATTTCGCGGTTTTGTTTTTTTACTTCGATGGTATCAAAAAAGGAAGATACCATAGCCACACGGACGGGGTCGCCTACAAGGATAATCTTGCTTGCTACGTCTTCGGGTTGTAAATTCAAATGATACACACTGCCGTCGGCTTGTAAAGGCATTTCTGATGCTTGGAGTAACATGATTTTATCTATATATTAATAAGGTACGTTTTATAATGAATGGCTTGTCAGCCTTATTTTAACATCCAATCTTTTATGTCGATGTCTTCGTTATCGATGATGGAAATATAATTGCGATAGCGCGAGGCGGCAATTTCTCCTTTTTCTACCGCTTCTTTCACCGCGCATTGTGGCTCGTGAGTGTGGGTGCAGTTCTTGAATTTGCAAAAAGGAAGTAATCGCAACATCTCAGGAAAATAATGCGTAACTTCTTCTCTTGTATATTCTATCAAGCCAAACTCTTTGATGCCGGGACTGTCGATGATATACCCGCCAAAGGCTAATTCAAACATTTCGGCGAAGGTAGTGGTATGTTTTCCTTTTTTGTAATATTCGGAAAGACTGCCTACGGTAAGTTGCAAATTGCTGTCCAAGGCGTTGATAATGGTGGATTTGCCCACTCCCGACTGTCCGCCGAAAAACGATACTTTGTCTTGCATGCAGCTTTGCAATGCATCCAATCCTTCTTTGCTGAGCGCCGACACCGACAAGCAGGTATATCCTATGCCGCGGTAAAGGCGTTGCAACTTCTCTAAGAGTTCAAAATCCTCTTCACTGTATACATCTGTTTTGTTGAAAACAATAGTAGATTCAATGCGGAACGATTCGGCGGCTGTTAAAAAGCGGTCGATGAAGCCAAGGGGTGTGCGTGGATTAGAGATGCTGACAATCAGAAAAAAAGAATCTATATTCGCTGCCAATATGTGGGAAATACGCGATAAGTTAATGGACTTACGAGTGATGTAATTTTTCCGTTCTTCTATATCGCAAATCAAGCCGTGCGGCTGTTGGGGTTCCTTAATGAATAGCACATGATCGCCTACCGCAATGGGATTCGTGGTTTTAATGCCGTGAATGCGAAATTGTCCTTTCAAGGTGCAGGTAATTATACCTCCGCCTTCCCCCCGCACATGGTAAAGATTGCCCGTTGATTTTATAACTATTCCCTTCTGTTTTTCAGACATATTGCCCTTGATATATTTTTTACAAAGGTATATAAAATTATTAAATGAGAAAGAAGGAAGTGATGGAATTTTTAATTCGTAATTCTCTGCACTCACTGTGGTTAAAAATGTCGCAAGTCGCAGGTCTCAAGTAGCAAGACGAAAAAGCTGTCAGTTTTTTAGAGCATTGAAAATAGCCCGCTGAAAACGTGGATGCATCGGATAAACGCCGATAGGTAAGGGGTTGATTTACATTCACCCGCTTACTTCTGACCATTTCCTCTCTAAAAAAATGATTGTCATGCTGAGTGAAGCGAAGAATCTGCACCCATTATTAAAAAAATGAAATTAACTCCTTTTTCCGTTTATAATTAAAAAAAGAGTATTTTTGCAAAATAAATGGAATTAAAAAAAATGGAAGCATTGCGTATATACAAAACAAATAACCGCAACTCAGATGTATTATCTGTGAGGTATTTAGGAGTATTGCGTATACACAATCGTTGGCATTAATGCTATGAAAACAGCAACCTACATATTAACAATCATTTTATTAAGTCCACTCTTTGCTTATAGCCAGACAAGTAAGGAAAATCAGAATATTACTAAATATTTTGAAGGCACTTACGAATTTTTAAATCACTTGCTGGATGATATAGATAAATTTACGGTGATAAAATTACCTGAAGACATTTCTGTAGGAAAGATTTTAAATAGTAAAGGACTCAATGTAAGATTAAATATTGAAAGGCATCAGCCAGATTTGAAGAATTATTTTTTGGAAAGGGGAATAGACGATATTAATAGTGTTTCATTAATCGTAATCACTACATACGTCAGACACCTTAAAAATGAGCCCTTAGAGATTGATGAAGAAATAGATTTTATTCTCAAGTTACCTAGCCTCATTGAAGACCATGGTGATTATTTACTTTTTCCTGAACGAAAACCTTCAACAAAAGAAAATAATCTATTAGAGTTTTACCCCATTGGTCAGCATATAAGGAGTAAAATTCCAATAGTGAATATGAATGATGGTTATATGGAGATAGAAGAAATATCATTAATTTCAGAGATTGTTGAGTACTTAGATAATGGAAGGTTTTCAGCAATAATTATTGATATCTTAAACCCAGAAAACAAACCAATTGAATACAAAATAAATGACACTATTGAAGGATATCCAATTCATTATGATTTGGTACCAACCCTTGATAAATAAGCACTAAATGCCAACATCATGTATAAAACATTGGGGTTTAGATGGTTGCTTGAATCATTCTGCCCCGCTTCAGCTTTTGTGTCGGCAGACAGTGACGAAGCCCGCAATCCCCAACGTTTCATACACGTGACCGTTGTATGAAATCGTAAAAAAATGCCAAAATAAAGTAAAGATGAGTTACAATCTAAATTTTAAGCAAAAAAGGCTTAAAAAGACAGCAAGCAAATTAGGGGATAAAAATTTATTTAATAGCATCAAATTTGTGAGCTATCTTAAGATTTTACTAAAAATCTATTTTGATTGTAAACGATTATCAAATGAGAAATATTGTATAGGCATTTTTCATAGTGATTCCATAAAGAATCACTATATTTTTCATAATTTTACGTTTTTAACTTCGTTTATCAAACATAAACAAAATTAAAATCAAGCATGATAAAATTAAGAAACAACATCATACAACAAGCCGCTAAACAAAATACAAGGGGTCATACAGACCATATTCTTCGTTTAGCGACAATACGTTGTGCTTCATGCAAAACAAAAACACCGTTGACTAATAATTAATGTTTTTACTTCTTCTCATATTAGCCTTTCTGCTGATAATCGGAATCCCGATTGGACTTTCCTATTTAATTTATCGTTTCATAAAAAAGAGGAATTACGACAAGCGACTAAGACTGATTGCTCTGACCCCAATTCTGATAATGACATACCTGATTTATTCAGCACTTTATCCAAGCGAAGACTTTTATCGAACAGACTTTACCGAAGTAACAGGAATTGAATTACCAGAGGATGTTGAATTTAAGTACAAGTCTGCCACCTATCCCGACCACTTTGGAGACTACACTTCAATTTCGATTATCAATGTTGGGAGAGACTTTTACGACAACCTACCCAAGGCTTTGACTGAAAAAGGACTTAAAGAAAACGGACAGAAAATACACACAACAGAATTTGACAAAGCACTAGAACACACGGACAACTTGGAAATTGAAAGTGAATTCTCAATGGAAGAAGGTGGCGGAGTTTATTACTATGTCGGCTTCTTGACGGACAATGAAACGATAATTGTAAAAAGACTAAGTTGGTAAAAGAAAAAAGCACGAAAGCACAACATCGGCTATAGCAAATGCGGGCTGACTGCTTAAAAATGAAGATATTGCAACTAAATAAATTTACGGTAGGCGGACAAGAGTTCGGTTTCATAATCCCGCACTTGCCATAGCCGAGAGCCGTTGTATGAAATCGTAAAAAAATGCCAAAATAAAGGAAAGATGAGTTACAATCTAAATTTTAAGCAAAAAGGGCTTAAAAAGACAGCAAGCAAATTAGGGGATAAAAATTTATTTAATAGCATCA
>JAQVNO010000130.1 GCA_028703095.1 Bacteroidales bacterium | reverse complement strand
AAAAGATAGGCACGGCATTTTTATGAACTCGGAAGCTGACAACTATCAGCTGTTAGTATTTTAGAGCCTTGCATCAAGTTTAATTCTTAATTCATCATAATTAACCGCAGAGGACGCAGAGGTTTTACGCAAAGAACACAAAGAGATATACACAACCTACCCTTATTTTTCGGAACGAAAAAACCAATTCATCATTCATAATTCATCATTCATAATTTGTGAAAGCTATCAGCTATCAGTATTTTAATCCGTTGCATCAAATTTAATTTTTAATTGATTTTGGTACTCGCGACAAAAAAACTGAAAACTTTTCAAAACTGACAGTTGAATCATCCCATCAAAAATTGTTTTTTTCTCGGGAGACGCCTTCCGTATTTCAGAAAATTGTACTTTTGTACTATAGAACTCACGCAGATTTGCTTTGATATCATCTGTTGTCTACTAAAATAATATCTAATCGGAATGAAAAAAATCAGTATTATATTTTGTTTATTTTTTACGGTTTACGTTTCTCACCAAACTCATGGGCAAACATTTACAAGTTTTTCGTCGCAAGCGGAGAATACCATTCCCGAGATGCTGGCATTTTTTGAAACATCGAGCAAGTCGTTTAAAAATGGTGTGGACACCATGAAGACTTTTTTCCCTGTTTTTTGGAGTGAACTTTCAACGAGGGAACAAAAAGCTTTTTTAGAATTGGCAAACAAAATGTTAAAAAAGAAAATGAAACCTTTTCCGCATTTTGCTACCTTTATTAGCACCTACCATTCTTTTGTTCAAAGTTATCCTTCGGACGGAAATTTCAAACAGTTGGTGCAAGCTTTGGATTACTATATAGCCAATGATGCGAATAAATACACTAATTTATTGGTATTGTACGATCATTTTATCACAGAGAATGTTTTAAATGAATTTACGGGAACGCTATGGTATGCAAGCAATAGCAACACCTATTATTTTGATATGGATAGTTTGCCTAAGATTATTTTTCCTTCACTCGATTTAATTGCAAGTAACGGCAAGGATAGTATACTTATTAATAACACCGAGGGTGTATTTTATCCTTCTAATTTACGTTTTTACGGAAAAAACGCTACCATTGATTGGAGTCGTACGGGCTTAAGACCGGAAGAAGTATATGTAGAAATTCCTATTTATAGCATAGTACTTAAAAGCCCTTCGATAGAAGCCGAAAATGTAGTGTACTACAATCCACGTTATTTCAGTTCGCCGCTGCTGGGAACTTTTGAAGATAAAGCTGTTACCACTAATGTAACTTACGACAATGCTACTTTTCCGCGATTTACTTCTTACAATAAATTTATTACGATTTATGAATTGTATGAAGGAGTTGATTATCTCGGGGGAATTTATGTAAGAGGCAATGCTTTTATTGGTCAGGGGGATGAAAAATTTTTAGCGCAATTGCATTTTAAACGCGACGATAAAATTGTAATCAGCACCAAAGCAAAATCTTTTTTATTAAAAGAAAATACGATTGAATCGGCACTTTGCAATACGACGGTGTATATTGCGAATGATTCGATTTATCATTCGGCCATTCATTTGCGTTATAATGCCGACAAAAAAGAAATATGGCTTATCCGTGGAGTAGACGGCTCGGAACGTATGCCCTTCTTCAATACCTATCATAGCTTGGAAATGTATTCGGAAGCATTGTATTGGAATATGAATGAAGAATCGATAGAATTTAAATTTCTACCCGGCACAGGAGGGACAAATACTGCTGTATTTGAGTCTAATAACTTTTTCGAACAATATAGAATCGATAAATTGAGAGGCTTTGCCCGTATCAACCCCATGCATATTCTCTATGAATTTTTTAGATTAAATAATGTTAAAAAAGCCAGCTTAGACGATGTGGTTGATTACTTTAAATATTCTAAGAGTGATGTTCGCAGTCTGATATTCCAATTTGTAGAATTTGGTTTTGTAGATTATAATATGTTGACCGATGAAGTAATTTATCATCAAAAGTTAGGAAATTATTTATTGAATGAAAACGGGAGAAAGGATTACGATATTCTTCGTTTTATCTCCACGGTTCCTGCACAAAGCAGTAATGCCAGTTTAAGTTTATTGAATTATGATTTAACCATAAACGGATTGGATTTAATAGTGGTAAGCGACTCACAAATAGTAAATATTTTCCCTCTTGACAGAAAAATAACCATGCAAAAAAACAGGGATTTTATGTTCCACGGCAAAGTAGAAGCCGGGTTGTTTGATTTTTGGGCAAGTAATTGCAAATTCAATTATGAAAATTTTAAAATGGAATTTACCGTTATTGACTCCATTGTCTTTTATGTAGAAGATAAAAGCCAACAGTTTAATTATATGGGTGAGTATCCTTTGCGTAAAGTAAGAAGTTATATCGAAGATATTTCCGGAACCTTATACATAGATCAGCAAAATAACAAATCGAGTCGATTGTCTTTTCCGAGGTATCCCTATTTTGAAAGTAAATCTCCCGGCAAGGTGTATTACGATCATGATTTTGTGTATAACGGAGTGTATGACAGAAACAGATTTTATTATTATGTAGATTTGTTTACAATTACGAAGATGGACAATTACGATACCGATTCCTTGATGTTTAACGGCTATTTGTATTCCGATGGAATATTTCCTGATATTCATAAACCTTTGAAGGTAAGACCTGATTTTTCCTTGGGATTTATACATTATACAGAAGATGGAGGAACTCCGGCGTATTACGGAAAGGGTATGTTTACCGAAAAAATAGACCTTAGCAATCTGGGTTTGCGTGGAAGCGGAAAATTGGATTATACCCAATCGCATGGAGAAGGGAAAAATTTAGTGTTTTTCCTTGATTCCATGAACGGATATTTTGAAAATTATCGCATCGACCCGCAAAACATAGGTGCCGAATATCCGCCTGTAACGGCTAAGAATATATATGTACACTGGGAACCTTTCAAAGATGTCATGCAGATGAATAGTGGTGAAACGCCCTTTGTCATTTTTAATGAGGCAAACTTGTATGGAAGTCTTTTAGTCTCTAATACAGGAGTTAAAGGGGCAGGAAATATGACCTATAAAATTTCTGAAATGCAAAGCGATGAATATACATTCTTGCACCATGAATTAAAATCGGAAACTATGAATTTCAGTTTAAAAGATAAAGTAATGGATGATTATTTTATTCAATCTGTTAATCATAAAGCGCATATTGATTTTGAAAAAAGAATCGGAAATTTTATTGCCAATAGTGATATATCCACTATCAGTTTTCCCATCAATATGTTTTATACCCGTTCCAAAGAGTTTGATTGGCTCATTGATGATGAAAAGCTTGCTTTCAAATACGACGATCCTCATGCTACGGTTGATATAAATGCTACCGATATACGGGATTTATACCAAATGAAATCCAATGGCAATGAACTTATTTCCACCCATCCGGCTCAAGATTCTTTGCAATTTACAACAACAAAAGCGGCTTATGATTTAAAAAAATATGAAATAACCGCCGAAGGAGTACGCTTTATTGAAGTAGCCGATGCGGCTATCTTTCCCAAAGAAGGAATTGTAAAAATATACAAGCGTGCAGAAATAGGGACCCTGAAAGCATCTAAAATACTTGCCAATACCGACACAAAATACTATGAAATTTTTGATGCTATCACCCATATCAACTCTCGGAATTCCTATTACGGGCAAGGGAATTATGTTTACTTGGATGAAAATAAAGAAGCACAAACCTTATTTTTCGATTCATTATGGGTATCCCGTAGCAATGTAACCCGCGGAAGAGCCGCAATAGCCGAAGATAGCGTTTTATTTACATTAAGTCCGCATTTCTCCTTTAGCGGTGAAGCTTTGTTGTTGGCAGAAGATGAATTCCTTACTTTCCAAGGTGGAGTTACATTGCTTCATGCTTGCGATACGTCCGTATATCCTGCCATACGATTTAAAGGACAAATCGATCCGGATTCCATCCTAATTCCTATCAATGCAACAGTCAAAGATATGAATAATCGAAGCGTAGTAGCTGCCATTGCATCCGATAGAAGTGGTAGTATTTATACGGCTTTTGCGCGCGCTAAAAATGCTCCTTCCAATCCGGAATATGTTAGTGCCGAAGGCTTTCTTGTTTTCAACAAAGAAAAACAAGCTTTTGTCGTGGCAGCGCCTGAAAAGTTAGAAAATCTCGAATCACAAGGAAATGTAATTTATCTTGAAAAAAATACCTGCATCGGAAGAGGAGATGGACTTTTGGATTTGGGAACAAATCTTGGAAGGGTTTCATTTATTCCTATTGGAAATATAACCAATTATATGTTGGCAGACTCAGCCCTTATCCGCATTGCCGCTTCCCTTGACTTTTATTATAATGATAATTGCATGCGCATAATGGCCGAAACAGTGGATGGCTCTTATCAATTGGAAGGAATTGATATTGTCGAAAATTTAAATTACCAACACGCACTGATGCATATTCTGGGTTCAGAAGAATTTCAAAAACTTTATCCCGAATTAGCACAATATTATCGTTTCAAACGCCTTCCTAAAAAATTACAACTCCAATTCGTTTTTGCCGATATTGAACTCGAATGGAATCAATCTACCAAATCGTTTTCTAGTAGAAACAACATTGGTGTTGCTGTATGTGGTGGAAGAGAAGTCAATAAGTATGTCCCCGGATTAATCGAAATACAAAAGAAAAGTAATAAAACCAACCTTCAAATGTATTTTGAAATCGGAGAAGAATGGTATTATTTCTATTATGTAGGAGCTTCCAATTCCATGCAGGCATGTTCATCGAATGAAAAATACAATGAAATTCTCAAAAATACACCTCAAAAAAAACGTCAACTGCAATCGGAAAAAGATGCTTCTTCCTATTCGTATAAGTTAGCCTCTATACATCTTAAAAAGAGATTTTTAAAAACATATAATTGGGATAAAGAAGTAGTAAAAGAAGAGCAATAAACAGATGGCTTGCTATTCTAATAAAAAACATCTTTATCCTCTTTGATTTATGATGAAAAAATGTTGTAATTTTGCATGTTGTAACATAAAATTAAATATCGACTACGCTTGAAACTCTTTGTTATTCTTTCTCGTGTTCCTTATCCTCTTGAAAAAGGGGACAAATTACGTGCATTCAACCAACTAAAAGAATTATCAAAAAAATATGATA
>JAQVNO010000129.1 GCA_028703095.1 Bacteroidales bacterium | reverse complement strand
CATATCCCCGCCCATACCTACCGGGAAGGCAATACCCAGATGATAATTTCTTCCCTGGATTATTCTTCCTATGTGGGACGTATAGCCGTAGGTAAATTACATCGCGGCAGCCTTATTTGGGGACAGAACGTCTCGCTGGTAAAAAGAGACGGCAGGATTACTACATCGAAAATAAAAGAATTGTATACCTTTGAAGGATTGGGTAAAGAAAAAACAAAAAACCCTGTATATCCGGGAGAAATATGTGCTATCCTCGGCATCGACGATTTTGAAATTGGCGATACAATTGCCGATTATGAAAATCCCGAAGCTTTGCCCATTATTAATGTTGACGAACCTACCATGAGTATGTTGTTTACCATTAACAATTCTCCTTTTTACGGTCAAGATGGGAAATATGTAACCTCCCGCCATTTACGCGATCGTTTATACAAAGAATTGGAAAAAAATCTGGCTTTGCGTTTAGAAGAAACTGCTTCGCCCGATGCTCATATTGTGTACGGCAGAGGCATCTTGCATCTTTCCATACTGATAGAAACCATGCGTAGAGAGGGCTATGAACTACAGGTGGGGCAGCCGAAAGTGATTATTAAAGAAATAGACGGACAAAAATGTGAGCCGGTGGAAGAACTAATTGTGCTGGTGCCCGAAGAGTTTTCGAGCCGTGTTATCGATATGGCAACCCGTCGTAGGGCTGAAATTGTATCTATCGACACTAAAATAGACAGGGTGTGCTTAACCTTTAAAATCCCTTCACGCGGGATTATCGGATTACGGAATCAAATGCTTACCGCTACCGAAGGCGAAGCGGTGATGTCGCATCGTTTGCTGGGGTTCGAACCCTGGAAAGGCGATATCTCTCTCCGTCATGCCGGTTCTCTCATAGCCATGGAAACCGGTACTGCCGTTGCTTATGCTATTGATAAATTACAGGATAGGGGAAACTTCTTTATCGCTCCCATGGAAGCGGTGTACGAAGGACAGGTGGTAGGACAACATATCCGCCAAGACGACTTGGTGATAAACATTACCAAAACAAAGAAACTTAGCAATATGCGTGCTTCCGGTGCCGATGACAAAGCTACACTCTCGCCTCCTTTGAAATTCTCTATGGAAGAATATATGGAATATATCGCCGAAGACGAATACCTCGAAATTACCCCCAAATCCTTACGCTTACGCAAAATTATGCTCAGCGAAATAGATAGGAAAAGAGCGTCGAAGTAGTCAATTACGAATAAAAAGTTTGAATTAGTAGATTGCAAAAAAGAAATAATTATGAATATTTTTTCTTCGTTCCATAATCCGAAATCATGAAATAAAAATTTTCCGGCAACTCGGCAAAAATAAATTATAATAAATTAAAACACATGCCTATCTATATACATTTAGCGAATTTAATTATTCCCAAAAAAGTGATAGCAAGTAAATATGAAGGAGGTATTGAAGGCTTTCGCACAGACTTTAATATAGGGGAAGATAATTACAATCAAGAAGATAGTATGTTATTTTCTATTTCCAAAATGAATGTCGATGAATTCGATATTGAATTTTTGGTACAAAAAGGACTGCATTTTGATATTGAAAACCAATTTTCTACCGATTTTGTCATTCTTGTCCGTTACGGATCTTATCTTTGGGATACGCCCTATATACAAGATAATACAATTTTCGCATGGCATATTGACTCACCGCAATCTTCGATAGACAAAGCTATTGCAATTGGTAATCAAAGTATAGAAAGCATTGAAAAACAATTCGAAAAAGGAGAAAACCCTTTTGCAACGATTTGGTGATGTTATGATGTAACCACAATCAATGCACATGTTTTTTGTGCCGTGTGCCGAGAGATTTTTCGTTCCGAAAAAAACTGAAATCTGATATCTGAAAACTTTTTTAACCGCAGAGAACACAAAGATTCTACGCAAAGAAGTGAAAAGTGAAAAATGAATGGAAAAGAAAGCCAAAGCTCTGAAGACCTGACAGCTTTTAGAAATAATCCGCTTTTATTCGCTGCATCCGTCTTATCAGCGTGCCATTACTTTTCGTGTCTAAAAAAATAAGAAGTTGATTGATGTTTGGGGTTTTAACGGTGGCGGTATGAAAAGTTGCCGATTGCGGGCGATTTCCTGTCAAGTTACAGAAAAGTTGAAGCGGGCTGCAACCATTGAATTTACTACTGAACCGGCTATTATTTTTATATATTGTTATGCAGCGTAATTTATTTATTCCAAAGTTTTTCGTAATCAATTTTATCAAATATCTCATTTTCATCGTCCATTAAGTCAGTCTCCAACATTACCATTGCTGGGAAATATGAAACTTGATTAATTGGAATCATTAAATCATAGGTTACTTGTCCTTGAAACTCGAATCTCCACAGAGCAATCAATCTTTTTGAATCTATGATTTTTATTTGTAATTCATATTTTTGGTTAATAGTAGGATTTTCCCAATTGTATGATAGCAAACTATAATCATATTTATTATTCTCAGCTTTATAGTCCACGATTAAGCTCGAAACAGGGTCATCCATTTGAAAAGTTATCAAACAACTATCAGTCAATAAATACTTTGGAATGTCGTTGAATAAAATCCAGTCTCCTTTATACTTAAAGATTTTTACCCATCTCTCTGGTAGATTTGAATTTATTTTTCGGGTTTTCTTTTTTAGGTTTTTCAAAATCCCCAAGTAAGTCGAGCCGATACTTTCACTTGGGTCAGTATTAACAACTCCAAAATTTGTCAATTCTTTTTTTGCTTGTGAATTTATCGCATAGTCTATATAATATATCCTTTCAAATTGATTCTTACTATCAATCTCGGTTTTTACAACTTTAGTTGAATCTGTCAATTTCGGCTTAATATATTTAAAGTCTTGGCAGTATCCAGTCAAGAAGAAAATAGTCAATATAAAAAGTGTGAAAATCTGTTTCATAGGTGTCTTTTATTATGCTGCATAACGTTTGGCGGTATGGTTAGTTGCCGATTTTGGAGCTCGTCACTGTCAAACCGCAATGAAGTTTGAAGCGAGCCACAGCCGTTGATTTCAGCACTATCTCGGCAATAAAATATACCGCGTGTTACCGTTTCGTTGTTCATTTTCTCGTTAATTTTCTTTCATTTTTGCTGCATCTTTTCTGTCTGCCGTGCGTTGGGGTAGGCAAGCTCTTTTGCAGGTTTTGGTCTTAGCGTTGGCTGGTGCGACCTGCAAATGTGCTTGACTACGAAGCGTGGGCTATTCAATAATTGCAATTTCTTTTATCAAATCAACTATTTTATTATTAGTGAACTGTGTCTTAAATTCAATTTTTACTTTACCATCAAAGAATTTTTCAGCGTGTTTAATTTTATATTTTTCTTCGTCCCGAAGTCCGTCTTTACTGTTAACATCTTTAGTTTCAACTATGAAATGGAGTTTTTGCTCTCCGTCTTTAAATTTTAGAACATATGCAAAGTCGGGAGAATAGCTTTTTCCACCTGCAACTGGAATTTTTATTGAGTTCTTAGGAATCTTTGTAAAAACAATAACTTCCTTAATTTCGGTTTTTATATTTGCTTTTTCTAATTCTGAATCATAGTATAATTCATCAAAAAAATAGGTTTTTGCTACTTCTTCGTCTGAATGTAAAACACCAATGTCAGTTGCAGAAATTTCGGTTAATAAATCACCTTTCTCATTAGTCAATTTGGTTGGGTGAATATTGTTTGAGACCTTTTTATATTCAATGCTGAATTTGTCAATGGCATTTGCCATTAAGAAATAATCAAAGTTTTGTTTGATTACTCGTAAAGTTGTTTGATTAAGATATTTGTTTATGTCTGTTCCTGAATCAATTATGGATTGATGAAGTGTATTGATGTTGATATTTAGAATTTTTGATAATTCTTTCAGAAAATCGCTGTATTTCATAATTGAAATTGTCGCAGTTTTTCGGTTGTAAATTGATTCGGGCTCGTTTGCAACCGCCTTGTTGTCTTTTATTTCAATTTTTGAAATTCTCTCGTTAATGCCGTCTGATTTGAAATTGTCTTTTTGTGCTTTGAGAAATTCTGTAAAAAGACTTTTAAACACTTCTTCACTGTCAAACTTATATTCTAAAATTACTTTTTCGTTCAGTTTTTCCCAAAGGTCTTTTAATTCTTGATATTTTTCAGTTCTTACTGCAATTTTCTTTTTTGGGTCTGTGGCTTTACGAACTTTATTTGAATTAACTCCTTCAAAGATTCGAGGATAATTTTGTTTAATAAAATCAAAACCACCTTCTAAAAATTTCCGTGAGAAGTCAATTATTTTATCTTCCATTATAAACTTTTGCAAAAGTACATTAGCATCATCAAATTCATATTTTTCAATAATTTGCTTAACCATTTCATCTGTAAGCATTTCAGGAATTACTTCAATTGAAACAGCACCTGATTTTTGATTAATTTCATTTACTAGTTTATCTACAAAATCGTTTTCCGTAAAATCTACAAAGTAATTCAGATAAAACTGTTCGTCTTTTACACGATTACCGTATTCATTCACAGGTAAACGCAAGCCACGACCAACTTCCTGCAATTTTGAAATTTCACTTCCACTGCTTCGTAGTTTACAAATTTGAAATACATTAGGATTATCCCAACCTTCACGTAAAGTCCATTTTGAGAATATAAAACGTCTTGGATTTTCTAAATCAAGCATTGCTTGTTTGTCGTGCAAAATTTCGTTTATCTCTTTTTCAATGGCTTCGTCTTTTTCGGTATTATCTTTTGAGAAATAACCTGCGTGTGTTACCGATACATCAATTAATGTTTTTTCGAGATATGATTTGTAAAAAAAATCCTTTTCAGTTTTCAAAAGTTCCTTTATTTCTGCTTCAATATATTGTTCAACAGTTTTACGGATATAACCGTCTTTGTTTCTGTATTCGTCAATGTTGTCAATAAAGAATAGTGTTAGCGGCTTTATTTTTACATCTCTTGTCAGTAAAGTCTTTTCTATTTCAAAATGATGCTTTATTGCTTTTTGAATCATTGTTTCCTGCAACTTTTCAGCATAAGAATAAGGGTTGATTTTGTCGCCCTTTTTCATTTCCAAACCGTTTGATAAAACAACTGTACTTTTATTCAATTTTTCAATTCCTAAATCGGTCATTTCTATGTGAACCTTTTTGAGACTTTCCTTTTTGGAAACAGTTACAGTTTTGCGTTTGTCGTTTTCAATTAATTCAAAACTTGCTTCTGTGCCATCAGAATCAATAAATTTCACAATTGCATTTTTACCACTTTCAAATTCAGTTATGTGTCCGATTACACCTTTAACCAAATTTCTATTAAATGAATCAACTGCTGTTAATGTGTAAATAAGATTTT
>JAQVNO010000128.1 GCA_028703095.1 Bacteroidales bacterium | reverse complement strand
ATCAATGCCGGTCTTGGTTTTGACAGCATCATTGATGTATTACAAATGAAAATGATAAAAGTGCCTGCCAACGGTGGCACTCCTGTTATTTCCGATATTCCCGCCGAGGAAAAAGACAAAGCCGAAGAATTGCATAATATCCTTATTGAAAATGCTGCCGAAAACGATGAATCCTTGATGGAAAAATTCTTTGAGGAAGGTAGTCTTTCGGAAGAAGAAATTAAAAAAGGCTTGCATTTAGGTATCAAAGACAGTTCTATTTTCCCGGTGATGTGTATCGCTGCCAAAACCGACCAGGGCGTAAACACCTTGATGGATTTCATCAAAGATAATTGCCCGGCTCCTAACCAAATGCCTTTCGAGAAAACTACCAAAGGGAAAGAACTCAAATGCGACTCTAAAGAAACTCCCTCTGCCTTTGTGTTTAAAACAACCATTGAACAACACCTCGGCGAAGTTTCATTTATGAAAATATTTAACGGAGATTTTACCGAAGGTATGGATGTAGTGAATGCTGCCAACGGCTCGAAAGAAAGAATTTCTCAATTGCTCTGCATAGCCGGTAAAAACCGCGAAAAAGTCGATAAAGCTTGTGCCGGCGATATTATAGGTACTATTAAATTGAAAAGCGTTAGTTCACAACACACCCTCAACTCTACTAAAAATGCCAACGATGTGATTCCTCCTACCGTTTTTCCGGAACCGAAATTCCGTACCGCCGTGAAAGCAAAAAATTCAAGCGACGACGAAAAGTTGGGTGCTATATTGAATGAACTCCGTAAAACCGACTTGACTTTACTAATTGAACAATCCAAAGAATTAAAACAAACCCTCGTTTCCGGACAGGGAGAACAACATCTCAACATTAACAGATGGATAATTGAAAAAATCAACAAAATCGAAATCGATTTTATTACACCTAAAATACCGTATCGCGAAACGATAACCAAATCGGCAGAAGCCATGTACCGTCATAAAAAACAATCGGGTGGTGCCGGTCAATTTGGAGAAGTACATATGCTTATCGAACCTTATACCGAAGGCATGACTCCTCAGAACAAATACCCTATCCGTGGAACGGAAAGCTACGACCTACCCTGGGGCGGTAAACTTATTTTCAACAGTTGTATTGTAGGTGGCGCTATCGATGCTCGTTTTATGCCGGCAATATTAAAAGGTATCATGGAGAAAATAGAAGACGGTCCCCTTACCGGTTCCTATGCCCGCGATATATGCGTAAATATTTACGACGGTAAAATGCACCCCGTTGACTCTAACGAAATGGCGTTTAAATTAGCCGGTCGTAATGCCTTCAGAGAAGCTTTTAAAAATGCCGGCGCCCGTATCCTGGAACCTATCTACGATGTGGAAGTATATGTTCCTTCCGAAAGCATGGGTAACGTAATGACCGACTTACAAGGACGTCGTGCCGTGGTTATGGGAATGGATAGCGATGGCAGCTACCAAATCATCCGCGCTAAAGTGCCCTTGGCAGAAATGAATAAATATTCTACTTCTTTAAGTTCTTGCACCAGCGGCAGAGCTTCCTACGGAATGAAATTCGCCGAATACCAACAAGTTCCTTCCGATGTACAATCTGCTTTACTTAAAGCCTACGAAGAATCACAAACAGACGAGGATTAAGAAGCTAACATATAATTTAATAAATAAAAAGAGAGTGATTTGCACTCTCTTTTTTTTATCTTTCCCCGAGCTTTACATGGATGGAAATATATTCCGAAATTGATATCTCCTTATGTCGGATTTAGGGTGGTGATGGAAATTATTGAAAAATAAAGGGCAAATTAAAAGGAAGCAGGGAAGCTAATTGAGTGACTCCAAGAGTTTGAATATCAAACCCAAAATTATTGACGCAATAATTGAATTTATTGACGCAATAATTGTATTTATTGACGCAATAATTTTTGTTTTTGACGGAATAATTTTTCATCGCTTTGTTTTAGCCTTGTTTTTCTGTTTTTAACACTTTATTCTCCCAAATACTTATAATAAAAGGGATAGAGGGGGAATTACCCGTTTACTCATTACCCCTACCGCCTCCATTTTACCCCTAAATGGTCTAATATTTCAGTTTCAAATTTCTGTTTAATGATACTGTTATCCTTACGAGATATTTCCCCCCTTTTGTTAATCGTTTTACATTCTTCCCTGTCAGGGCAATATGAAACTAAACGCAATGATGTAGGTGTTCCAATCGCTTTTTCGCTAACATTAACAACACAATATACTCTTGCTTTAATATCAGATAAATAAAAGCTGCAATGGAACCAAATACTATTTTTAGTTAATGTATCTGAATAACCACCTGAAATCTTATAACTATATGATCCATCTTCGTAATATGTATATATATACTCTTCATCACCAGGAGACTTGTAGTAATCACTTTCAAATGATTGATAAAGAGGATGTGTTATCTTAAAATTTATTATTTTATTAATTAATTCTTCATTAGAAATATCAAAATAATAATCTTCGGAATAAGCATAACTGCCTGCAAGAGATGGTATTTTAAAATCGCAACTTGAAATCAACATTAGCGTAAATAATAAAAAAGATATCTTATTCATATTAGAAATTTATTTAAAATGGAGTAGTCAATTTTATTTTGATTCCCATTATAGTACCAAACCCAATTGCTGTTTTTCTTGCGATACTTCTATCTTTAGCTGACATCGCCGGATTTTTCGAAATATCCCAACATTCTTTAATTAATCTATAATCCGCTTTCAACGTCCTCAAGTCTAATAATGCTCCTTTAATACCTGCTGTACCTATGGCATCGTATGCTTGATCGTGTCTAAATGCAGGCATTTCACTTGGATTTCTTGGAATATAATCATAATTATCATCCCCATTATAATCTTTAGGATTATTTGGTCCTATATAACTTGTTCCAAAGAAATTGTTATGAAGAGTTTCTGCATTTATACTCTTGTCTGTTACACCTGCAAATATAGTATATCCTTCGTTTTGAAGTATTGTTCTGTCATTATTCACAACATTTCCATTTTTATCTTTTATAACACCATCTCTGTTGTTTTTATGATCATTATATACTGTATATTGTCCGTTTCCTACTTTTGAGCCATCAGCAAGATGAGTTACACCACTATTTTCCCCATATTTTTTGTTTACATCGGCTTGTGATCTTACCTTTCTATCATAAAAGGCCTCTTTCACTCCATCAACTTCTCTTTCTACCCAATCTTCCCCTGTCGGGTCAACATACTTCATCGGATTATTCGCACAATAGGTATACGGTGAAATGGAAGGATATTTCTCAAACATCGGGTCTCTACTTATAAACGTAGGTGGGGCATAATAGCGAGCGGAGTAATAATACATGCCGTTTTCTTCGTCAAGTTCTTTGGCGTTGAAGGCGTATTTAGGGATGCGGTCGGTTTCCCAGCCGGGTGTGTATTCGCTTATGATTTCGCCAAAAGGTGCATACAGGAAGCCCTGAGAGATGATGGAGCTGTTATCCGTTACCATGCCCGTGCTGCCGAGATGGTCGGGGTGGTAGTAGAATAATTCCGTTTCTTGGGCATTGCCCTGCAAATTACACAAATCGGGATAGGGATTCACAAAATGTAAACTCCCTTGCGGAGAGGCTAATTGAGCACATCCAAGAGTTTGAATATCAAACCCAAAATTATTGACGCAATAATTGAATTTATTGACGCAATAATTGTATTTATTGACGCAATAATTTTTGTTTTTGACGTAATAATTTTTCATCGCTTTGCTTTAGCCTTGTTTTTCTCTCTACTTTTTCTTAACACTTTGAATTTCTTCGCTATATTTTTTATTTGTTGAAAATACCTAAAATGGGACACTACCTAAATGGGAAATTACCACACTTCCTAAATTATCTACCAATCAGAATATTCAGATACACTACCACTACCCCTTTCATAAAGCAATCCTTTTTCATCTGTAAATATAATTATTTTTCGACGTGGAGTGTCATATACTCCTCCATTAATAATTTTATATTCAGAATTCATTTTCAATTTAAAACTATCAATTGTGTCCCCATTACAACAAATGATATAAAAATCATTTGGTATTTGTTTTAAATTTATTGACTTTATTTTTCGCCCCTCTAATTTTCGTGTTATTTTATAACAATCTTCATTATCTATTCCTCTTATTTCAATAATTCCAAAATAAGTCGAAGTAGCCTCAAAAGATTGTTTTTCTTTGTTAAAAGAAAAATCATTTCCTCCACAAGAAGTAAACATACATAATAATATTATAAAATATGAAATTTTCTTCATTTTTTTTATTGATTTTGATACTCTTGAAATGCTCCCCACCATTTATCAATTATTTCTATTTTATTCTGTTCTGTCTTAGTAGAATTAAATAAATTTTGAATTCCATTTTCCTCAAAATTTTTATTAACAAAATCACTAAATTCTCTAAATACTGTTTGAGATTTATACGGAGCTTGCTCTGATGGTGCATAATCATGACCATATTTTGCATACTCATAAGCAAACGAAGCTAAATATTTTAAAAGCCCTCCTTTTTGATTAATTTGGGGAATATGTGTAACTTCGTGAGATGTTAAATCAAGCCATTCCTTTATATTTTTACCATATCCTTGACCCCAATACATTGTTGGATTATCTTCAAAATAATTTTCTGTTAATGTTATATTTGCTTCATAGCTGTTTGTCCCTAATGTTATCGCTCCACCTCCATCATCTTTTATATTATATAATGGTCTATATTGTCCGGGCTTTCTCTCTTGAATTTTAACAGTTTGAATATATATTATTGGCACTTGTGATACAAGAGATAATAAATGTGCTGCTGCCGGTTTAAAAGAATATGTTCCATCTTGATTTCTACGTAATATTGGTTTAGGAAATAATCCTTTTTCATCAATCATTATTATCGGATTATTAGCACAATACGTATACGGACTTATGCTTGGGTATTTTTCAAACATCGGGTCTCTACTTATAAAAGTAGGTGGGGCATAGTACCTTGCGGAGTAATAATACATGCCGTTTTCTTCGTCAAGCTCTTTGGCGTTGAAGGCGTATTTTGGGACATTTGGAGATTGCCATCCATATTCGGCAATGATTTCCCCGAAGGGTGCATATAAAAATCCTTGTTGAATATAAGCATCTTTATCTGTTACCATTCCCGTGCTTCCTAAGTGATCCGGATGATAATAAAACAAACCTGTTTCTTGTACATTTGTAGTCCCCCAGTTTAATTCACAGAATTCGCTTAAGCCATCTACGCCAATTCCCATTATTGTTCCGCCAAAAGGCTCATCTCCAAGGAGTAGGGTGTCGAGTTCTTCTGTCATTTCTGTGTATTGATTATTGGATC
>JAQVNO010000127.1 GCA_028703095.1 Bacteroidales bacterium | reverse complement strand
TTTTTGCATTATAAAAAACAAATAAATAATGTCAAACCTAATAATCACATTATATCGTTATAAATTTTTCCAACAAAGGTATTGGTATTTTTTGTTTTTTATTTCACCAATTATGTTTATTCTGTTTTTGCCGCTTGGCAGAGACCAAATTATACAACCAAAAATCATACACTTAATTAAATTTTATCCTTTTCCCATGTATAAGCCTCAAACAGGTTTTGTATGGGAAGTCCTTACCTATGTTTAGCGGGGCTTCCCCGCAAAGAAAATTAAATAAACAAATCAACCGCTTATCTTACATAAGCTAATCTTGAAACGTGTTGTGAGCGGAAGCGTAAATGAGTAGCACAAAGATGCTAAAGAAGTAATAAAAACGCAAAATCACACATAAAATTAAAAAATTAGTATAAACCATTTAAAATAAAAAAAATGAAAAAAAATAAAATAATCATTATTGCATTAAGCATGGTAATGATAGGAATCGGAATTTTTATAGCATGTCAAAAAGAAGTTGAGGATATAGCTAATAACTCTGAAAAAATAGAAAAATTTCAAAAGGCTGCAGGCGACCCTTTTACATTTGCTGTAGCACAAAAGCAAAATGGAACTAAACAAGGAACATGGCCAAATAAGTATTGTGCTGGTACAGAAGGTGATTGTTGGCTGTGGTTTCGTGAATGGGATACCGTTTCTACAAAAGGGTATATTGTTTTAACTATACATTTAGAAATTATTAAGAATAATTCAAATAGCATATCAATGTCTATTGATATGGATAAAGAAGGCAATGATCCGGCTTCTTTAGAAGGATTTGTTGATTTCGATAGTCAATTACTTAAAATCCAAGACGATATTTTTGAAGATAGTCCTGTTTTTTTAGAATTAATGGAAACGGAAAATGTTGTAAAAATAATAGCAGGCGATTATCCGTATGTTCAGAATGGTTCTATTATTACAGCTACTGTTCCTGTAGAAATTCAAACCTATTTGCCGGAATAATGCTTTGATTGTTTGAAAGAAAGGAATATTTCTATTAATATTCCTTTCTTTTATAATTTTAAATATAATTCTATGAAAAACATAAGCATTATGATTTTAACCTTGTTTTTAAGTTGTTCAAATACAGATATGAAACCAGAAGAAATAAAACAAGAAATAGTAAGCGTTAATCAATTAGCTCAATTAATTCAAGAAGATACTTTGCATTATAAGGTTTTAATATTTTATGGGGCAGCTTGCAGTTGTTGTCATGATCATTTTAATCATTTTTATAAAAAGGCATTCGATAATGCTACAAACAATGTTAAGTTTTATTTTATTTCTGATACAGACAAGGAATTTTATAGTAATATTTTAATCTTTAATGACTATAACATAAATGTAGATAAAATTTATTGTATAAAAGATACAAGTTTTTTGTATTCGTTAACTAATGAAAAAAGAATTGCAAACATTATAAATAACATTTTTTCGTCAAATATTTATATGGAAACTGTGGGTTTACCCACTTCTGTTATTATAAATAAAAACAATATCGTTAAATTACAAAAATGCAAATTTACAGATGATACGATACGATTTAGACCTTTACCTATTCATGATTGTAAAGATTTTAATCTTTCAAAAATTGATTTTACCAAAATTGAAGATACAGTAATTAATTTAAATTTCTCATATCCTTTTTAAAATGAAAAACATTAATATTTCAATCTTTATTTTCTTTATTATTTTGCTAATCCTATTCACCTCCTGCAAAGCGTTTTTCGGCTGTATCAAGCCCTTATGTGTCTCGACTATGAATATCAATCAAAAAAAGATATACCACTGTAAACAATGTCAACCTTTTGAATATAGAGATAATCATATGTACATGGAAACCTATGTGAATGGAGTTTTGGATACTGTTCTTTTTGACACAGGGTGTAATGTTTTAATCATTATATCTAATGAAAAGAAATTAACTCATCAACGAATTAGATTAAATATGCCTGTGTATACATTAAATCAAAAACTCATGTATCGTATTGGCATTAATACCTATGCAATAGATAATAATTTGGTGAGTTGCAAAAATGCTTTGGGAGCTACGATTTTATCTTCTTTTCTTTCTTATCCGTGCAAAGAAGACATTGTTGCTTTTTCGCACAAAATACTGGGTTTTGATTTATTGCCCGGAAATGAACAAGTGTTGTATATCAATTTTTCGAATCACACTTTATGCGTAGATAGTGTGGCGGATACTACGGGTTATGTGCGATTGGAATCCTATTTTTCACGTAATTCCAAGTTATATATTGCATTGACGGTAGATAGCTTGAAATATTCTTTTTACTTTGATACAGGCAATCAGGGTTGTTTGCGTTTTACCAAGCAACAATATGCAGCTCACGCCAAAAGCAATGATGTGTTTTTTGAAGGACTTACTTCCTACGGTTTAGATGGTATGATATTTAATAATGATACGAGTATACAGCAAAACTATGTTAACGTGTTTTATGCTGATACTTGTTCTTTGATAGCACAAAAATTGTATTATTTCGATACGGTAGGAGAAAACAATGTAGGTCTGGGTTTTATTTCACATTTTGATTGGATAATCGATGCAAAAAACAAAGCGGTTTATGCTAAAGTTTTACCGGTATCCGATAAGCCTAAAGAAATAAAATATCCCATGTATATGACTGCAGTCTTGAATGATACATTGATGATTTCGGTACGTAATTTAAATTTATCTCCGCAATTACCTTTGTTTAAACGTATAGTAAGTGTTGATGGAGTAGCGGTTACACCGGAGAATTGCTGTTATTATAAAAACTTACTGAATTCGAATCCGAATTGGAATGAGTTTAATATAGTAATTGAAGAATAATGAACATATTAAGAATTACGAATTACTTTTTGTATACATTCTATATATATCATTCTTTTTCATTCGTGGAAAACTGTGGGTAACATTCTCTGTGTTCTCTGTGGTAGAAAAAATGTTGCGTGTGCCGAGAGCCGAAATATTAATGCCTAAATAAGGTTGACGGGTTAAAATTTATTTTAATTACCTTATTTCATGCTTTAATGCATCAATTATTTTTTGATTTTGAGTTGTTTCTTGCTTTTGCAAAAGTACTTTTTAATTAATAATCAGAAACCGCACGAAAGCTTGGGGCGGCAAATAGTTAAATAGTCTTAATCCTTGACGCAACGAACAGAATACCCGCTAATCTCAAAGTCGAGGATTCTGTCTACATTGTTTCCATAGTAGTACACATATCGGTTCCAGGCGCCATCGGGATCGCCCCCGGTAGCACTCCACCAACTACCATAGGCACCAACATCGTCGAATGCCCCGCCATCGAACATACGGTATCCACCCGGAAGGGCTGTGAAGCCGGTTTCGTTGGTTGCTCCATAGTTAGGACTATTCCAGTGTGTTGTGCCTGTTTCTTTTAGTTTGCCACCTGCAACTTCTTCTCCACCCAAATATTCAATTAATTCCGTCCATTCTGCATCCGTTGCCACATGCCATCCTGTTGGGGATAATTTGCCTGTATTTACTGCATACCAATTGTATAAACGTCCATAAATAGCCGCCTTGCTTGGGTCATTATCGTAATTGCAATAGGCTCCTGTGAATAATTCAAACCATGCGGTACCATCCGTTACATTTGGAATGCTTGTTCCATCGTTATACTTGGTGGTGCGCAGGTTTTCCGCCATCCAGGTTTGGGTACCTATGGTTACCGTTTTATAGGTATTGCCCTCAATATCGGTCATAGTACCATACGTGATATCTGGATTAAATACAATAGTCCCATTGTTCCCTTCAAGTGTTGTAAAAGACCTTGCATTGCCATACCCGGTTCCTGCACTGTTTGTGGCATAAGCTCTTACATAATACGTTGTATTGGCTGTTAAGCCTGTAATAGCACTTGTAAAACTACCGGTTCCTGTACCATCTGTAGTTTTATTATCGGCTATAGTTGGGTTTTGTTCTGTACTCCAACATACACCTCGTGCCGTTACTGTTATACCATTATCATTACTTATGTCTCCTCCCGACATGGCACTTATTGTGTTTATTTCGCTTACTTCTGTTGTAGACAACATAGGAATCTTTTCTTTTTCACAACCAATCACCAAAAATAGGCATAGCCCGATAATGAATAAGGATAATCTTAAAAATGTACTTTTGTTTTTCATTTTTGTTAAATTTTATTTTTATTATTGATTTACTATTTCAATTTAATTATAGATTCTTGTTTCGTTGAATGTCAGCACATTTATAGGTGTGCTTCTAACAGATAAAAGGTATATAGTATGTACTTTAGAGGGATATATAGTGTGCTTTTTCATGAAAATTATATGCTATTCAATTTTTTGCAAAAATAGTCTTTTTTTTTAACACAAGGGGAAAAATATTTTTTTAAGGAAAGTGGAAAATAATTACGAATTACGAGAAAAAGGATAGTAATTAGTGAATATGAATAGGGCTGCATGAAATGCAGTCATAGATAGTGCTGTTTGTTATCACCAACCACAAAGCGGTTGAATGTTGTTTTTTTATTTTATTCAAGTCCTTTAGGCTTATGTTTTGTTGCAGTATAAACTAAAAGCAAAACCTGTATTTTTCGGAACAAAAAAACAATTCATCATTCATCATTTTTCTTGTACCTTTCTTCGTCTTTAGCCCTTATAACTTGGCTTTTGGCTTTCTATCATTCATTATAGAATTCGAGAATTTTCAGGCGGAAGAAGAAGTCGTATTTGGCTTGGATGGCTTGGGATTGTGCTTTTTCGTAATTGATTTTGGCTTCGTTATACACATACACATTGGAGGTACCGGCCTGGTATTTCTTTTCTTCGTAACCGAAGGCTATTTCGGAAGCTTCCACTGCTTTTTGCGAAGCGAGATATTTATCTTTGGCTACCATGGCATTGGTATAGGCTTGTTCTATCTCTTTGACAAGAGCGAGCTTCACTTCTTCGAGTTGGTATTGTTGGGATAGCATCAGGAGTTTGGATTGTTTCACCTGATTAGAGGTAGAGAGTCGGTCGAAGAGGGGAATGTTGAGTGAGAGGGCAAGGGCTTCGCGGGAGTGGTTGCCTATCTGTTGACCGAAAGGGAGGTTGGTTGCTTGCAAGCTGTTTTGGAAGGCGTAGTAATAGCCGGTGCCGTAATTAGCCGAGAGCATAAGGGAAGGGTAATAGCCTGATTGTGCTATTTTAATATCTTTTTCGCTTTTGGCAATGCGCAGTTCTGCCGCTTTGATGGCGGGGCGTTTTTCGAGGCTGTTGTCAATCACTTTTTGCATATCGACGGTGTGTTGCATGACTGTCTCCCTGGCAGCATCGATGTCGCTGTCGTCAAGGTCGAAAGTGTGGGTGTTGGCAATGTTCATCAGTTGAGCCAGGTCGAGTTTAGCCAGTCGCAGCTTGTTGCGGGCTTCGGTAATGCTTACTTCGTCGG
>JAQVNO010000126.1 GCA_028703095.1 Bacteroidales bacterium | reverse complement strand
CCGAGTCCCGAGTGCAGGGAGTTTTTTTCGTTCCGAAAAATAAGGGTAGGCTGTGTATCTCTCTTTGCGTCCTTATAATCAATTAAAAATTAAGAATTAAAAATTAAAAATCAAACTTAACACCACGTTCTGAAAAACTGACAGCTGACAGCTGACAGCTGACAGCTGACAGCTGACAGCTGACAGCTACTCCGTTTCATTATCCTATTTTGTTTAGCACTTCCTTCACCAGAGAGTCCATGCGTGAAAAGGCGAACCATTTTCTACCTAAATCTTTAAGTGATGCTCCGAGATGGTATAATTCCTTGCAGTCGATAATCAGAAAGCGGTCGTGACTTACGGTTAATTTTCTTATTTCAAAATTTCCGTATTGCTCGTTGGCTTTTTGTACATCTAATGCCAATTGTTTAGTGATAATTTTAGTATATAGCAGTGATTTTACTTTCACTTTCTTTTTTGATAGATGAATTAAAGTACTTTCGTCGATATAGTTATCTATAAGGATAATTTCGGTTTCTGCTTTTTTGATAATATCCGAAACAAACACATAAGCATCGAACACCTGCCCTTGGAAGAAAATACCTTGGGTAGGCAGATTTCGGGTTTTTAATTGTACCGCAATTTCATAATAATTGCCTTCTATTTTTTCTATTTTATTTTCTAATCGGTTTATTCGGTTATTGATAGCATACCCTTTCATCAGGTACTCTTTTAACACGCTGTTTGCCCAAATACGGAATTGAGTGCCTCGTTTCGAATTGACCTTATATCCAACAGAAAGAATAGCGTCAAGGTTGAAATGTTCAATATTATAGGTTTTTCCATCAGAAGCAGTTGTTGCAAAAAATGCAACAACTGAATTTTTTTCTAATTCTTTATTCTTAAAAATATTTTTTAGGTGTCTGGAAATAACAGATTTGTCTCTTCCGAAAAGATTAGATAGTTGATTAAGCGACAGCCAAAAAGTTTCCTTTTCTTCATCAAGTCTTACCTCAATGTGCTCTTGTAATTCATCGGATTGATATAAAATGATTTCGTTTTTCATATGTGTTTGCGATTCATTATCTGTTTAATTTTTTTGCAAATGTACATAAAATTGACTAATTACACACAGACGGATAAAAATATTTCAAAAATTTATAGAGGAAAAATACTCTTTTTTTTATTGTCTAAAGTCTAAAGAATAAGGTCAAAAGACGGTTTTTTTCGGAACGAAAAAACTGATAGCTTTAACAAATTATGAATTATGAATTATGAATTAATCTTGATACAACGTTCTGAAAAACTGACAGCTGACAGCTGATAGCTACTCCGTTTCATTATCCTATTTTGTTTAGCACTTCCTTCACCAGAGAGTCCATGCGTGAAAAGGCGAACCATTTTCTTCCTAAATCTTTAAGTGATGCTCCGAGATGGTATAATTCCTTGCGGTCGATAATCAGAAAGCGGTCGTGACTTAGGGTTAATTTTCTTATTTCAAAATTTCCGTATTGCTCGTTGGCTTTTTGTACATCTAATGCCAATTGTCTACTGATAATTTTAGTATATAGCAGTGATTTGACTTTCACTTTCTTTTTTGACAGATGAATTAACGTACTTTCGTCGATATAGTTATCGATAAGGATAATTTCGGTTTCTGCTTTTTTGATAATATCCGAAACAAACACATAAGCATCGAACACCTGCCCTTGGAAGAAAATACCTTTATCCGGCTCGGACTTAGCTTTGCCCATCGCTTTGAAAATTTGCTCTATTTTTTCGTCGGTTTTCAGCTGTTTAAGTTCTACTTGATCGAGGCGTTGAAAAACCGAGGCATTATCTAACAAAAATTTACGCATGGATACAAAAGCTTTCATAATTTGAATGCTTGCCAGAATGGCTGTTTCAGTATTAAGCACTGCAGAAAGCATAGCAACTACTTGTTCCGTAAACACCCAAGGCAAATATTTTCGGTGTTGTCCTCTGCTTGATTTTTCTTTTAAGGTGCCAATTTGGAACCTTAAAGAATTCCATTCGCTATCCTCTAATTGAAATGCAAAGGCACTTGGAAATCTCGTGGGATTTCTATTAACGGCTCTGTTGATGTATTTGGTCTCAGTTTGATACATGGCAGCCAAATCGCTATCAAGCATTACCTGCACACCCCGAATGGAGTATATCTTATTTTCTATGTTATGTATGACTAATTCCATGTTAGGTTTGTATTTTTTCTACATTCATCCATTGTTCCTTCGATGAACTCAGGAAATTCATCGGATTGATATAAAATGATTTCGTTTTTCATATGTGTTTGCGATTCATTATCTGTTTAATTTTTTGCAAATGTACATAAAATTGACTAATTACACACAGACGGATAAAAATATTTCAAAAATTTATAGAGGAAAAATACTCTTTTTTTTATTGTCTAAAGTCGAAAGACTAAAGCCTAAGGTTTAAAGACTTGCGACCTGCGACTTGCGACCTGCGACTTTTTTTCGGAACGAAAAAAAACTGAAAACTGACAACTAATTCCTAAGAAAGCTTATAAAAACTCCTCGGCGTCGCAGGCAGTAACTAAAACATATACTTTATCGTTGCGTCTGAGTATTGCATGAGTAGGGAGGGAGCAGAAGACACCTGTTTCGGCTTTATTACACGGTTTTAAATCTACTCTTATTTCTGTAACCGTATCTTCGTAAACGCCGGTAGTAGGACCTATGACTAATATTTCATGCCCGACTTTCAGAGACGGTCCTTCAATCAATATTTCAGCCACACTGATTTTAGGAAAGAAATTGGTAACCTTCCCGATATATACTTTTGTTTTAATGGCTTGTGAACCGTAGCGGTTTGTCCATTCTCCCATTTTCCTGCCTAAATAATAGCCGTCCCAAAAATCGCGGTTATACACTGAGCGGAGTTGTTCCATCCAGGCGTTTACTTTTTCTTCGCCATAGCTGCCATCGAAAAAAGCCTCAACAGCCTCGCGATAACAACGGCAGACTCTTTTTACGTATTCCGGCGAACGTCCGCGACCTTCGATTTTCAAGACGTTTACACCTGCTTCCATAATTTTATCTAAAAATCCTATGGTGCATAAGTCTTTGGGAGAGAAAATGTATTGCTCATTTACCAAAAGTTCTACTTCATTATCCACATCTTTCACATTGTACAATCGACGACAAGGCTGCAAGCAGGCTCCCCGATTGGCGGAATAGCCGAAATTATCTAAACTTAGGTAGCATTTTCCGGAGATGGCCATGCACAAGGCTCCGTGGGCAAAGACTTCTATTTGTATCAATTCTCCCGAAGGACCTTTGATTTGTTCTTTGTGTATCTGCTTTATGATATTGGCTACTTGCTTCAAATTAAGTTCACGGGCAGTAACCATCACGTCGGCATAGCGGGAGAAAAAGCGCACGGCTTCTATGTTGGTTACGTTGCATTGAGTGGAAATGTGTACTTCTATGCCCATAGCAGCAGCTTGTTGGATGACTGCCCAATCGGAAGCGATAACAGCATCTATATGATGCTTTTTGGCAGCCGCTAAAAGAGTGTTTACTTCGTCAATTTCATTATCATAAACGACAGTGTTAAGGGTTAAGTAGCTTTTGATACCATGTTCTTTACATATCTCGGTGATATCCGCGAGGTCGTCGATGGTGAAATTCACACTCGAACGCGAGCGCATATTCAGTTTCCCGATACCGAAATACACGGCATCAGCACCTCCTTGTATGGCAGCCATGAGCGATTCCCTGGAACCTACCGGCGCCATAATCTCTATCGTATGATTGTTTTTTGTCGTTGTATGCATGATTGCAAAAGTATAAAATATTCTAGCATGAATAATTGTAAATGTGATTTTCTCTTTAATAGGATTACAATACATGCAAAATCAAAGAGATATAAGTTGTTTAAAAAAAATATCGCGAAAGACAACAAACGAATGTTTTTTTTCATATTTTTGCACCTTAAAATTTTGATAATAATTTATTAATTAAATCTTAACAATTATGTTTAAAAAACATCCAAAAGGTTTGTTGGCAGCAGCTCTTACTAATATGGGCGAACGCTTTGGTTTTTACATTATGATGGCTATTCTCACGTTATTTATTTCGGCGAAATTTGGTTTGTCAGAAATTACAACTGGGTACATCTATTCAATTTTCTATGCTTCAATTTATGTATTGGCATTGGTTGGTGGCTTAATAGCCGACAGGACAAGAAATTACAAGCGAACCATTATGTGGGGGCTTATTCTTATGGCAGTAGGCTATTTTATTATTGCGGTTCCAACTCCTACTCCAGTACCAAACCATATACTTTACCTTGCTCTCACTTGTTTTGGGCTTTTGGTAATAGCTTTTGGTAATGGTTTGTTCAAAGGTAACCTGCAAGCTTTGGTTGGGCAAATGTACGATAAAAAAGAGTACAAAGACAGAATGCTTGCTGAATATGGCGTAGACAAAAATGGCAAATCTATTGATATGAGGGATTCAGGATTCCAATTGTTCTATATGTTCATTAATATTGGTGGTTTCTTTGCTCCTTTTATTGCAATTGCTGTTAGAAACTGGTTTTTGAAAATCAACGGATTTGACTATAATGCACAGCTTCCAGAACTTGCGCATAAGTTTTTAGGTAATTCTGCTTCAATGAATACTGAGCAAGTAAGCAACCTTCAAACATATGCCAATGAAGTTATGCTTGATGGCAGTGTAGTTACAAATCTAACCGAGTTCGCGGGCAATTATTTAGACACTTTCAGCAAAGGATTTCAATATGCTTTTTTCGCAACAATTATTGCTCTTGCAGTTTCATTTGTTATTTATTTGGTTAACCAAAGTAAATTTCCAAATCCTGGAACATCCGATGTTAAACTTAAAAAGGGTGAAAAAGTTGCTAAAGAAGAAATTACAATGGCAGCTACAGAAATAAGACAACGTGTTTATGCGCTTTTTGCAGTATTTGGAATAGTAATTTTCTTCTGGTTCTCATTTCACCAAAATGGATATTCTTTAACTTATTTTGCAAGAGATTATGTTGACTTAGCGGCTATAAACATAGATTTGGGATTCACTTCAATTAAAGGTGCAGAGATTTTTCAATCTATTAATCCATTCTTTGTAGTTATGTTAACGCCTATTATCATGTTGGTGTTTGGTGCTCTAAAGAAAAGAGACAAAGAGCCATCTACTCCTATGAAAATTGGAATAGGTATGGGTATTGCAGCATTGGCATATGTATTCTTCCTTGTTGTATCAATGGCTCTTCCAGACAAATCAGCATTGGCTACCATGTCTGCAAAAGAACTTGACTTAATGAAACTCACTCCTTGGGTTATGGTAGGAATGTATTTTATTCTCACCGTTGCCGAATTATTTATATCGCCTTTAGGATTGTCATTTGTTTCTAAAGTAGCTCCTCCACATCTTCAAGGTGTGATGCAAGGTGCATGGTTGGCTGCTACAGCGATAGGTAATAGCATACTCTTTATAGGTGGAATTCTTTACACATTTGTTCCACTGTGGGCATGTTGGATGGTATTTGCAG
>JAQVNO010000031.1 GCA_028703095.1 Bacteroidales bacterium | reverse complement strand
GTCAAAAAAGCAAAAGTCAAGATTACTAAATGTCGTTTCATATTTTTCAAAATTTTTATGTGTGTTAACGTAGGAAGCTACACGCAGGTGCGGATTGCGGGCGGTTTCCTATCAAGCCGAAAAACTGCTTGGGCGGAAAGATACCCACCGAAAACCACGGCTGCCGCACTTGACGGGTAGCTGAAGTTGGCGGTAGTTTTTATTCTATCTTTACAATTGTCGAATCTCTTATTTCCACTCCAGTCACTGTAAATCCTTTAAAATAAAAAGTATAATAATCTCTTAGCTTCAAAATCTTATTATTTAGTCGAATTAAATACTGTGGGCTGTTAAAAAATGCGTCAGTTTCTTTATAGAATAAAATATAGTCAGATATCTTATTTTCATTCATCAGATTTGTTTTAGGTTGAATTGTATCATTCCCTATTACAATTTCTCTATCTGTGTAAAATTCAACAGGCTCAGATTTCAATTCTTCTTCTCCTGTTGCTTCACAAACAAAATACTCTGTCCCGATACCAAAATAAATTGTATCACTTGATACTTGATTTACTTTATCCCAATCGTAAAAAGTTCTTCTAATCGTAGGATATAATTCTGCGTTAAAATGCTTTGTTTTATCTTTGCATTTATCACAAGAGATAAATCCAAATCCACAGAGCAGGCTAATCAATATTTTTATTTTCATTTTAAAAGTTGATTTTAACCAAACAAGAATCAGACACTTCACTCTTATCAGACAGTACAGCTGTGAAATAGAATTTATAGTATCCTGATTCGTTCAAAAATAATTCTGTACTTCTGAAATTGTAACTCAATCGGAACATATCCTTAAGCATTTTATATTCAAAGAAATCAATTAAGTTTTCACCAGATTTAAAAGTATCATTTTCTAATAAAAAATCATGATTTGATGTCAAAACAAATCTATCTTCTAAAACAGGATTTATGTAATTAATATCTCCAACCCTTGGTCCAAAAATTGAACCCGAACCATGACCATGGTCTGGATTCATAGAAAAGTCAGCTCCAAAAATTAACTCAGAGTCAAGAAATTCGGTTTCTACTGAAAAATTTTCGTATAATTTGTTTGGATGGAAATTTACTCCAGTTATAGTTACGTTATAATCTTTAGTGCAACTGGTAAAATAAATTACCGCTATTATCAAGTAGAATATTTTTTTCATAAAGTTGTATTCATTTATTTTCTATATGCAATTTCTCGTAGGGTTGCCCCAAAATTACCGCCAACGGACGGAACTATATGCAGTTGCCGACTGCGGGCTTCTTTCCTGTCGAGCCGCACCGCTGCTGTTGCGGGCTACACGGCTTGTTGTCAGCACGGAAACGGCAATTGACATATAGTTTTTGTTAGCGGTTCGTGCTTTATATCTTATTGTTTCCATGCGTCTTTAACAACTTGATTCTTTGCAAAGAATTTTGAACGTACTTCTTTGTCAACATTGTTTAATGGACAAGCAAAATTGATACAATGAGAACAAAAATACTTTTTCAATAAGAAAAGTGCTACAATAATTGAAATGCAATATAGCCCCAAAAGAACATAACTTTGAATTCCATACTTTAAAAATAAGAATGGAATTGGGTATGCAAATATTATCAATGCACCAGTCTTAAAAACAAATTTTTCCATTACTGTCATAGGTCCAGGACGATATTTCCAAAGTTTTGGAGACCCGTAATTTGCCCAACATTTTAATGATTTCAAATTTGGTTCAGCATAATGAGGACAATGCGAACACATTACTCTTATCTCAACAAAGCCAAAATAGATTATAAACAATGGAATCCATGCAATAATATAAATTGGATTGAAAATAAAAATTCCATAACCACCAATAATTGCAGCAGGTAAAACTATTGCTATAAATCGAATAAGCTGTTTTAAATTGAAATGACAATTTAAATCTTTTTTGACTATACAATTTTCGCAATCTGAGTCAATACAGGTACTTAATGGTTGTTTATGGTCTAAGAACATTTTATTCATTTTCTTTTGATTAGGTTTAAATTCTAAGCTACTGTCGTCTTTTTAGTATGCCCGCCAACTAGTTTATATGTGCACCTTCAACATCCAAAAGGTGTACAATATCTCCCGTAGGAGGATATATTGTGCACCTTTTCTTACTTTAAAGGTGTTCTTTATTTATTTTGCAAAAATAATCTTTTTTCATTTATAAACGGGATAAGTCTTTTTTTTATTTTTTCTTTCCCGAGGTGGATTAATGCATGGAATATACGTCCAAAAGCCTCCAAAAACAAGGGAAAATTGACTTTTATAAAACGGCAAGCCTGTCGTTTAAATCCGCAAGCCTGCAGACGAGTAACGGCAAGCCTGCCGTTGAGCAACAGCAAGCCTGCGGATTAATTCCGCAGGGCTACCGGATGCCAAAAGGGTACGCACCCTTTTTTTTGGGGAAGTAAAGTGCAATATATCAATACATTAAAATTCAACTTTAAAAAAGGGTACGCACCCTATTGCAAAATGCATGTGTTACGGCATGGCAAATTTGAATCTTTTATTTTGCAGTAATCTGTGGAACGTTTTAACAGATTAAGAATTAAACGTGATGCAAGGCTCTAACAAACTAAAAAAAAGTCCTGTGTGCCAAGTCCCAAGTGCCGGGAAGTTTTTTCGTGCCGAAAAAACAAGTAAGTGGGGGGATGGGTGGGGAGAGGTAACGCCTGACGCTAAAACTTGGTGGGATTTCGCGTCGATTGGCCAGCGAGTGTTAGTTTATTTTTTTTATTTTTAAGTTTGTCACGTGGAGAATGCCCACTTAGTTTTAGCGTTTATTAGCATGCGTTATTCTGTTTCATCAGGAAAACATTGTGGTCCCATGGCTCCACCACCATATTCTAATACAATGTTTTCCTTATAAAAAATGTAATTACATCCATCATTATATTTCTCAATTTGTTCAGTATTCAAATTTTGATTAAATATTTTATATGAATACTTTCCCATTCCGCTCCTGGCGAATCCAATAGTTGTTGGTTCTCCGTTTTCAATCGAAATACAATTTGCGTCTTTAAGAAAGCTTTTAATTTGAAACAACTTCTCTTTAGTCCAGTTAATTATTGTGAGAGCAGAATCAAGTTTTAAAGAATTATAATCAAGATTCCATTGTTGGAATAGTACGATAGATTTGTCAGAACTGTCTTCCTGAAAGATAAAAAAATCTATGCTTTCTTTTGTTTGTAATAGAATATTTGCTGGTTGGAATTCAATATAGACCTTCAAATTCGGAGTAATTTCTTTCGTATATTTTTCTTTTAGTCTTAGAATGTTATATGAGTTGGAATCAATATTTTTTATTAGTTCAGATTTACTACTTGAAGGCATAGATAAGATGAAAAGTAAAAATTCTCTGTCTTCACTACTAGCTGTGTCAAATTGCGCTTTCAAATCCGCTCTATATTCTATAGGAATTTTTGGTAGAAAAATTTGAAAGAGAGAATCTTGGGTAAGTTCTTGTCCTTTCAGACTAAAACCTAAACCTATAATAAAAAGTATTAATATTAGTATCTGTCTCATTTGGTGGAATTTATAATGCATGCTAACTAGTTTATATGTGCACCTGCAACCTCCAAAAGGTGTACAATATCTCCCGTAGGAGGATATATTGTGCACCTTTTCTTAATTTAAAGGTGTTCTTTATTTATTTTGCAAAAATAGTCTTTTTTTTAATGAAACAAGAAAATTATTTTTTTCATCTTTTCCCTTTCCAAAGGCAAAATCCTTCCAAAAATGCGTGAATGGAATAAAAGATCCTTTGTCAAAATATCAAAAAGCTCCGGAGCTTTTTTTTGTAAGCATTTTAAATTTTATGTGGATGTTTTATAAATTCAATTTAATAACAAATATTTTCATTTTTGTTGGTTTTAATAGGGTTTTATGGTTTAATTTTGTATCAAAAAAAACGAAATATCAATAGTATGAAAACACAGCAATTAGTAGCAAGTCATCCAATGGGAGCAATCCTCTCAACAATTCATATAGAAAATCCGGAAACTATGGAAGAAAAACGTATGCATATGATTACAAATATTCCTTTTGTCTGTTTACGTATCAAACCCGAAAGGGAAGTTTTACAAAAGGCTATCCATAATCCGTAGGGAAGCATGAAGGAATAAAGTATTCCATTTTAAACCCTTAGAAGCCGTTGTAGTCCTACAGCGGTTCTTTTTTTTGCCTAAAAAAACACTCAAAAAGCCTTAGAGCTTTTTTAGAAAAGCTCTCGTACTTTTTCCAAAAAGCCTTAGAGCTTTTTTAGAAAAGCTCTCAAGCTCTTTATGAAAAGCTCTCAAGCTCTTTATAAGAAGCTCTCAAGCTCTTTTTAAAAAGTTTTCGTCAATTATTTTTGCAATTTTGAACCTATAGGAGTAAATTCTTATCGATTTTTACGGTTTTTTTATTACTAAATAAGGTAAAATTAGGTACTTTTACTCTATTTGGAATATTTTAGTGGGAATAGATACATATTATAAAGTAAAATAGTGGGGAAATAAGCACTGTAAATAGGGGATGAGTGGGGATAGTTTAAACAAAACATTCATACATGGAGACTAACACCTGCTACTATTTCCCTATAAAACCACAAAAAAAGCTCCCAAAAGGGAGCCGAAATACAAATAGTATATAAACCAATGAATAAAATAAATTCTTATTCAATTGAGTTATCTTTCTTGTTGACTTTTGCCAAAGCTTCCCAAAAATCTATTTTTTCTTGTTCCATTATCTCCGATACTTTGTCCGCAACTTCTTCTGGTAATGTAATTTGAATATGATCATTCCCAAAGTATTGCGAGATATTTATCTCTTCTTCATATGTGGGTTCTTTTACGGTTTCTTTGGTACAAGCATTTGTTGCTTTTTGCAATAATTCTTCAGCTTTTTGTTCTTCTGTTGTTTCTTTCATATCTTTACAAATTGTATATAAACCAATGAATAAAATAAATTAATCCTTTACGCAACGGACAGAAAACCCATCAACCTTGTAGTAGTTATTGCTGCTCAGATCGTCGTTATCGTAATCCAGACCCCAGTAGTAGGCGATATCAGAATTGCTCTCTGTAGAACTCCACCAGAGACCGTAGTAGCCAATATTGTTGAATGTACCATTATCGAAACGGTAACCACCCGGAAGAGCTGTAAAACCGCTTTCGTTGGTTGCTCCTGTGTTAGGACTATGCCAATGTGTTGTCCCTGTTTCTTTGAGTTTACCTCCTGCAACTTCATCTCCGCCCAAATATTCACTTAATTTCGCCCATTCTGCATTCGTTGGTACATGCCATCCTGTTGGGCATAATTTGCCTGTATTTACTGCATGCCAATTATATAATCGTCCATAAGTAGCCACCTTGCTTGGGTCGTTATCGTAATCTGTTACATTTGGTATAGCTGTACCATCGTTATATTTGGTAACTTTTAGGTTTTCCGCCATCCATGTTTGAGTGCCTATGGTTACCGTTTTATAGGTGTTGCCATCAATATCGGTCATAGTACCATATTTCCCTTCAAGTGTTGTAAACGACTTTGCACTTCCATACCCGGTTCCTGCACTGTTTGTAGCGTAAGCTCTTACATAATAAGTCGTATTGGCTGTTAATCCGCTAATAGCACTTGTAAAACTACCTGCTCCGGAGCCATCTGTGGTTTTATTATCGGCAATTGTTGGGGTTTTGCTTGTACTCCAACACACACCGTTTTCTGTTACTATTGCCCCGCCATCAGAGTTTATTACTCCTCCGCTTGTAGCTGTGGTTTGAGTTACTTCTGTTACTGCGTTGGTGCTTACTTCCGGAAGGTCTTTACAATTAGTTAAAAAAAATGAGGATAAAGCAAATAGTATTGCCGGCATCGAAAATCTAATGGTTGTTTTCATTTTTTTAAGTATTTTTTATAATGCAAAAGTACATTTTTATTATTAATAAACACAATTGTCCGATATATATTCGGATATTGTTGCAGATTCTTTGCTTCTCTTCGTTACACTCAGAATGACGTTAACGCTTCATCCACGTGCTATTTTCTCGGCACTCGGCACACGGCACAAAAACTGACAGCTGACAGCTGAATAGGGAACTACTATTCAATTATCATACGTATAATAAAAAAAGCATTCTGACGTTTTTATCGCAATCAACAAAATGTTTGAATAAAATTTGCCTGATGAAAAAAATAATATTTCTCATTATTTTATGTATACCCATCTTTCTTTCAGCACAAAACAAATACACTATCAGTGGTTATATCACGGAGAAAGGCAGCAAGGAATCGCTGATAGGGGTAAGTGTGTATGTGAAAGAGTATGCCACCGGAGCAGTAAGTAATACCTATGGCTTTTATTCCGTAACCCTCAAAGAAAGAGATAGTATTACCCTTATTTATTCTTATGTCGGTTTTACTTCCGATACCATACGTACTGCTTTTCGCTCGCATCATACTTTCAATTTAGAACTAGAGCAGGGCATCACCTTACGTGATGTTACCATCAGTGCAGAAAAAAACATCAGTGAAGTGGCACAAATGAGTTCCATTAAATTAAGTTCGGTAGAAATTAAAAGTGTGCCTATGTTGTTTGGGGAGAAAGATTTATTTAAAACCCTCATGCTTTTGCCCGGTGTACAAACAGGGACAGAAGGCACTTCGGGTATGTATGTAAGGGGAGGAGGACCGGACCAAAATCTAGTAATTCTTGACGAAGCTACTATTTATAATGCAAACCATTTGCTGGGTTTCTTTTCTATTTTCAATGGCGATGCCATTAAATCGGTGGAACTGATAAAAGGAGGTTTCCCTGCACGTTACGGTGGACGTTTATCATCTATTATTAATGTAAATATGAAAGAAGGCAATAAAACAGAATATCACGGTGAAGGGGGCCTTGGAATTATTGCAGCTCATGCCATGGTTGAAGGTCCCATTGTTAAAAACAAATCCTCATTTATGGTTTCGGCACGCAGAACTTACTTCGATGCAATGATACAACCTATTATTAAACTCCAAGATCCTAATTTTTCGGCAGGGTATTTTTTCTATGACCTAAACGCCAAGTTAAATTATGATTTCGGCGATAAAAACAAATTGTTTGTCAGTGGTTATTTTGGTAGAGACAAGTTTTATATGTCAGAAAAAGAAAGAGATTACAGCACCAAAGCAGGTTTGTTTTGGCAGAATGGCACCGGCACAATGCGTTGGAACCATTTGTTTACCAACAAACTATTCGCTAATCTAAGCTTTATTTTCAGCGATTATACCATGAAGATATATATGAAAGAAGCCATGGATAACGAAAAATTTGAAATTGATTACTCCTCGGGCATAAGGGATTATTCCTTAAAATACGATTTAACCTATGTGCTTAATCCTTCGAATACCTTTTTTATGGGAGCTGTTTTTACCTACCATATGTTTACGCCCAGTGCATTAGCATTAAAGCTGGCGGACACCAGTTTCAATATGTCGCAAAGCATCAAAATACATGGTTTTGAATACGCAATCTATGCAGAAGATGAAATAAGTATACAAAATAAACTAAAGATAAATCCCGGTATACGATTGGCAATGTTTTCGGTAAGGAGCAAAACGTACTTTTCGCCCGAACCGCGTATAAATATTAGTTATAACATCCTAAGAAATTTTGCCGTAAAAGCTTCCTATGCCATGATGAACCAGAATGTGCATCTAATGAGCAACTCAAGCATAGGATTGCCTACCGATTTATGGCTGCCAACCACATCAAACATAGGTCCACAACAATCGCAGCAAATAGCCTTGGGCTTAGCGTATGATTGGAAAAAACCGGCTTTATCGTTCTCTTTGGAAGGATATTATAAGAAAATGAATCATATGATTGCCTATCGAGAAGGAACGAGCTTTCTATTGATGGACTATATTGATGGCGACATGCCCGCAAGCGGTGAATTAGCATGGGAAAAAAACGTAGTAACAGGGCAGGGGTGGTCCTACGGAATGGAATTCCTCGTAAGACGTACGGCAGGAAAATTCACAGGATGGATAGGCTATACACTCTCCTGGACTCAACAGCAATTCGATGAGTTGAATTTTGGAAAGAAATTCTATGCCCGTTATGACCGTCGCCATGATGTTGCTATTGTCTTGATGTACAGCCCTACAGAAAAAATAAACCTTTCCCTTACCTGGGTGTATGCTACAGGAAACGCAATCACACTTCCTGAATCGGTCTATTATTCCGAAACCATGAACGATGCGCTCGAAAATTTTATGGCGAGTAAATTAAACATCTCCAATGCCAATGCAATATATAATAATGAATATTATTTCGTTGAAAGTTATGGCGAGCGTAACAGTACCCGCATGAAAGCCTTTCATCACCTCGATGTAGGCATACAATTTATCAAACAACATAAAAAATGGAAAAGTATTTGGGAAATAAGTATCTATAATGTCTATAATCATAAAAATGCTTTCTTCTATTTTGTGGGTAATGAATACGACGAACTAAACGATACTTACAACAGTAAACTACAACAAATATGTATTTTCCCTATCATTCCATCTTTTTCATATAACTTTCAATTTTAACTCATGAAAATTATGCATATAATAAAACGTCTCTTACTTTTCGCCATACTCATCCCTGTTTGTAACGCTTGCATTGAAGATGTTAATTTAAAAGACTACGACATTGAGCCCAAAATGGTGCTCTTTTGTTACCTTTCGCCTATGTTCGATACCACCGGCGTTTTTTTAACAAATTCACAACCACTATTATCATCGAATACGGATCTGATAGGAGTACTTACTAATGCCAAAGTAGAAATATCAAACGATAGCATCAATTGGGTTGCTTTTACCTATTATTCGCCTTCCGAACGTTATGTTTTACCTCTTACTGATTTTCCTATTGAAGAAGGCAAAACCTATTACATCCGTGCCACATCCCCCGGATTTGATGAAATGATAAGCGCTTCCTGTAAAGTGCCTTACTTTCGAAACATTCCCATTAGTATTGACACACAACTGCTTGTTGAAGAATATTCAAAATCTATAATGTTTAATTTCACTTGGAAAGATTATGCGGGAGAACAAAATTATTATTATATACCGGTATATGAAACCTATGAAGATTATTATTACGAAGAAGATAAGTATATAAATGTTTTATATTCCAATCCTATATATAATGAAACAACGCACGATTATTTCTTTTCCGATGAAGAAAATGATGCTAGTATCTTAAAAGGCAATTATTCTCTTTGGATAGATGAAAACCCAAACAAAGGCTACGACACCCTTATTTTTAATTTTGTTCAAATGGATAAAATTGCTTATTTGTATTGGACTTCCTTGATGCGATATACCAATTCCATCGGGTTTATGGGGGTGGTAGAACCTGTGTTGCTTTATAATAACATTGAAAATGGCTACGGCTTGTTTTCTGCATTCGTATTTAAAACCTATCGGTTTATACTAAAGGATGAATCTTTAGAAGAATTCTAATATTCCGGTTTTGTGATTTCGAATGTAGGGTTTATAATTTCAATTGCAAATCTTTTATTTGATTTATAATTAAATAAATAAGACATCTTAACGTAAGAGATTGTTTAAGTAAAATAAAAATATAATTGCCTATATGCGTGTTTATTTAAATATTATTGTACTTTTGCAGTCTAAATTCAAACATCGATGATTAGTCGTAATACCATTAGAATCAAAGTAATGCAGGCATTGTATGCTTATTATCTCTCTCCCGAAAAAGACAGTAAAGTTTGGGAGAAGAAGCTTTTAAGCGTATTTGAAGATATATACAGGCTGTATATCAAGATGTTTGGTTTATTTGTTCCGCTTACCCATATCGCTGAGCAAGTAATAGAAATCAAGAAAACCTTGTTTTTCGCAAAAGAAGAAGACTTGAAACCTAATACAAAGTTTATTGATAATCTGTTTATTAAAAAAATAAAAGAAAATATAAACTTACAAAAAGCCACTCACAATTATGGGCTCAGTTGGGAAAACGATGTGGAGATGGTATTTGTACGTAAAGTATTCGATGCCTTAACTAATAGTCCGTGCTACATAGCCTATATGAAAGATACCGAACGTTCGTTTGCTAATGACAAGGAGTTCATTTTACGAATGGTAGAAGAATTTTTACTCGAAAACGACGACATCATTCATTATATGAGTGAAATCAAACTTCATTGGCAATTGGATTATAACGACGTTATCATTATGCTTTACAACACCTTAAAAGGAATCAAAGAAAAACATTCCGATACGGTAAGTATTCCGCCATTATTTAAAGTTGTTGACGAAAAATCATCGGAGGATAAGGAATTTATGCTCGATTTATTTCGCAAAACCATTCTTTACAATGATGAATACGAAGCATTGATTACTAAAAAGCTGCAAAATTGGGAGTTAGATCGCATAGCCACCATAGATTTTATATTGCTGAAAATGGCTATTTGCGAATTTTGTTACTTCCCAAGCATTCCTATACGGGTTACCCTCAACGAATACATTGAAATATCGAAATATTACAGTACTCCCAAAAGCAAAATGTTTATCAACGGACTACTGGACAAAATATTAGAAGATTTAAGAAACGAGAACAAAATCGTTAAACAAGGTAGAGGCTTGATGGGTTAATGCATAAAAAAGTGTTTTATAGATTTATATTTCAACACAACCTAATCGTTGGATTTTTATTGTTTTGCATCACTTTTACTACGATATCGGCACAAATTTCCTCTGATTTTGAATTATTGTTTAGGCTTCGCATGCAAACCATAGATCCGCTTTTGCTAGTGGATTACAATCCTCGCATAAGAGACAATATAAATTATCTCACGAACAAAAAAACACAACAAACGGAAGATGAAATAGCAGATTTTATCTTCTATCAGCCTTACATTCAAAATGAACTTATCTCTAAAAATCTTCCACTTTCACTTCAATACTTGCCTTTGGCACTTACCGGCATGCAAAAACGCTATGAAGGTGATTTTCATAGAGCAGGAGCGTGGTCTTTGCCTGTTTTTGTGGCAATACGCTATGGCTTAATCGTTACCAACGATATCGATGAGCGCATGGATGTGCTAAAAGCCGGCAAAGCTGCCATTGATTATCTCCAAGACTTATTCTTACTATACAATGATTTATGGGATGTTCTTATCGCTTATGCTGAAGGTGCCTCAGGACTTAATGCTGCGAAAATTCGTCTCAATACCGATAATACCAATCCCAATGAATTGTATGCAAGCAATTTTTTTACAAATAATGATTTTGTAGTTAACTATTTATCTTATTCATATCTTATTAATTATTATGATAAACACGGACTCATCCTCAAAACACGCCCCCAATATAAAACACAAATTGTAAGTATTAAAAATCCGGTTTATATTCAACATTTAAAGGAAAAACTACAATTGACAAGTGATGAATTTACAGATTTAAATCCGGTTATTGTCAACAAAACCTGCATCCCTCTTGGCGATATTTGTATCCCTATAGAAAAAGTTGAAACGTTTGTATGCATGGAAGATAGTTTGTATTATTTTTACGAACAAGAACAATATCGATTGGATAGCCTGGCAAAAGAAGCAGAAAAAAAGGCAGAATCCGAAGTCAAAGCCATTACCTATGTAGTAAAAAACGGGGATTATTTGGGGAAAATAGCTAAAAAACATCATGTTAGCGTAAGTGAAATCATGAAATGGAATCGCTTAAAGAATGATAAAATCAATATAGGTCAGCGTTTGATTATTTATAAAAAACATTAGTCTTTTTGCTAACGGGGGAAAAAAATAGCCATTTACTTGTTTTAATTCAATTATTTTGTTTAATTTTACAAAAAAAATTAAACTTTAAAATTATGCTGAAATATAAAGACTTAGGTTTAGTAAATTCGAGAGAGATATTTAAAAAAGCGGTAAAAGGGCAGTATGCAATACCGGCTTTTAATTTTAACAACTTAGAACAATTACAAGCTATTATCATGGCGTGTGTCGAAACAAAATCTCCTGTCATACTGCAAGTATCGAGCGGAGCACGTAAATATGCCAATGCAAATTTACTCAAAAATATGGCAAAAGGTGCTGTGGAATATGCGAATGAATTAGGATGTAATATTCCCATTGTCTTACATTTAGATCATGGCGATACGTTTGAACTATGTAAATCATGTATTGAAACAGGTTTTTCATCGGTAATGATTGATGGTTCACATCATTCCTATGAAGATAATATTGCGTTAACCCTTAAAGTGGTGGAATATGCACATCAGTACGATGTAACTGTTGAAGGTGAGTTGGGCGTCTTAGCTGGTATAGAAGACGAAGTAAGTGCTGAACATCATACCTATACGCGTCCGGAAGAAGTCGAAGATTTTGTGAAACGTACCGGTGTGGATTCACTGGCAATATCCATCGGAACCTCTCACGGAGCCTTTAAGTTTAAAGTAAAACCAGGCGAAAGCATTCCGCCATTGCGTTTCGACATTCTAGAAGAAGTTGAAAAAAGAATTCCCGGTTTTCCCATTGTGCTTCATGGAGCTTCATCAGTACCTCAAGACATTATTGCTGAAATAAACACCTATGGGGGAGATATACAAAACTCAGCCGGTGTACCCGAAGAACAGTTACGCAAAGCCGCTAAATCGTCCGTTTGTAAAATAAATATCGATTCCGACGGACGTTTGGCAATGACAGCAGCCATTCGTAAAGTATTAGCCGAAAGTCCTACAGAATTTGATCCAAGAAAATATTTAGGTCCCGCAAGAGAAAAATTAAAACAACTTTATATCCATAAAATTTTAAATGTTTTAGGCAGCAACGATAAAGCCTAAGCATTTCTATTTTAATAATACTAACTACCATAAAAGGAGCGTATGTATTGTCTTTTAAAATATGCTATTTAACATAATATAAATTATGACACCAAAGTGAAAAAATTGGGAATTACGGTAAAATGCGGTCTGAATGTCATTTAAAGGCAATTCGATGGATATCCTATCAAGATGCATAAACGTAAAATAAAAAAAAGATTAAAACGTTTTATAAAAAAAATTATATGAAAAAGTTTTTATTTTTTGTTTGTTTCATTTGTTTTTTTACTGCAAATGCACAACTTCGTTCAGATTCACTACATATACATCATTACGACATTAACCTTTCCATCATCGATTTTTCCGCACAGCGCATCGACGGCTTCACGGATATTACAGCCATAACGCGTATAAATCATTTGCCGTACGCAAATTTAGATTTAGCCGGATTAATCGTTGATTCAGTATTCATTAATAATGTAAAAACAAGCCTATACGAACACCAGGACGATATTATTCAGATTCAACTTCCTGATAATATGATTGGTGACACTTTTTTATTACGCATTTATTACGGCGGTCATCCGCTTATTGATTCCTATTGGGGCGGTTTTTATTTTACGCCCGATTTTGCTTACAATTTAGGCGTTGGTTTTCAGTCTATTCCTCATAGTTTTGGTCGTGTGTGGTTTCCTTGCACCGATTTATTCACAGATAAATCTTACTTTCGCTTTCGCATACGCACTTCCAAAGAAAAAATGGCAGTTTGTAGCGGCGTATTAACTGATTCTCTGTATCTTGCAGATAGCACACGCTTGTGGACATGGGAACTAAACAACCCCATTCCGGTTTACCTGGCATCGGTTGCTGTCGGTGATTATCAAGTATATAAAGATACTTTTCAGGGTGTTTCGCGTATTATTCCCATAGCAATTTATACGACTCCCGACTTTTATGCAAACATTCCTACTTCTTTTGTAAACTTAAAACTTTGTATGCGTAATTTTGAAGAGAAATTTGGTGATTTTGTTTGGCAACGTGTCGGTTATGTAGGTGTTCCCTTTCATTCCGGCGCCATGGAGCATGCATGTAATATTGCTTATCCCATGTATGTTATCAACGGAACCAACGACAATGAACGGCTCTATGCCCATGAATTAGCCCATTCCTGGTTTGGCAACTTAATAACTTGTGCAAGTGCGGAGGAAATGTGGATTAACGAAGGTTTTGCCCGTTATTGCGAAGCCCTTACCTTCGAATATCTTTATCCCAATGACGATGCTTTTACAAACGCTGCTACGATTTATATGCGGAACTTATTCCATAAAGTAATACAAACCTGTCATGTGAATGATGGCGATTATTACGCATTGACAAAAGTGCCTCAAGATGTTACCTATGGAAATACTTCTTATGACAAAGGTGCTTTGATAGTTCATGCTTTACGGTATTATATGGGCGATTCATTATTTTTCGGTAGCTTACAGTCGCTCTTTCGGGATCATGCTTTCACCTGTATTAATTCCGAAAATCTGATGAAAGCCCTTTCTTCCTATGCCCAAATGGATTTGACAGATTTCTACAACGCATGGATTGATCAGCCGGGTTTTCTTCATTTTTCCATCGATTCCATCGTTCCTCTTGCAACTCCCAATCTTTATAGCGTTTATCTACGTCAACGCTTGCATCATGCAACGAACTACGGCATGAACAATCGCATCGATATAAGCTTTATCTCTGTTGAGGGCGATATCTATACTACCGATATTGTTTTCTCCGGTGCTAACGCTCATGTAACCCTAAATATTCCTTTTAAGCCTGTTTTCGGCATGCTTGATTATTACGAAAAACTACCCGATGCATGCATCAGCTACAACCTGCATACTTCTACAGAAGGAAAATATGTGTGTGGCGAAACCAAAACAACCGTACAAATAACGGATATCAACGATACTGCTTTTTTTCGCATTGAACATCATTTGGTAGCACCTGACAGATTAAAATCTTCTAATTCAAAGATATATCGCATCTCTGACAGCCATTATTGGAGAATAGCCTATGTGCCCACGGGATGTGAAGGCAATGTGTATTTTGGGTACAGCTATTATAATCTGGATGAAATCCTATTGCAAGGATGCACCAAAGAAAATATTATCTTGTTGTATCGTCCCGATGCAGCCCATGACTGGCAAATTATTGCTTCCGAACTTAAAGGAACTATTGCCGTTGGCAACCTGCAAACCACGAGCATCAAAGCCGGAGAATACTGTTTAGCCCTCGGTGACGATGGAGATGTTACTACTCCCGCCTATCAGAATGCCTATGAAATCAAACTATTACCCAATCCGATAAAAGATTATACGGATGTATATTTTTTAGGTCTTTCTAAAGTAAATATCGAATTATGGAGTGCAGAAGGCAAATGTGTGTATAAACAAAAAAATTGCACTTCCCCTACCCGCCTCCACTTGGATAAATTTTCCAAAGGAGCTTATTTCCTATTCGTTAAAAATAAAAACGAACTCCTTAAAAGTTTTCAAGTCTTACATTATTAAATTAGCTTTTACCTTATTAATATAAATTCCGCTACATGAAATTGATTTTTGCCAGTAACAACAAACATAAATTAGAAGAAGCCCAAGCGATTTTAGGAAATTTAGTTGAAATAGTATCCTTGTCGGACATTGGTTGTAATGAAGATATTCCGGAAACTGCCGACACCTTGGAAGGTAATGCTTTACAAAAAGCGCATTATGTCTTGAATAAGTTTGCATACCCTTGTTTTGCCGATGATACAGGCTTGGAAATCGATGCGTTAAACGGAAGACCCGGTGTGTATTCTGCCCGTTATGCCGGTGAAAACTGCAATTTTGATGACAATATGAACAAAGTTTTGAAAGAATTGGAGAATACATCCAATCGTCAAGCTCGTTTCCGTACAGTAATCGCTTTATTGTTAGATGGGAAAGAGTATCTATTTGAAGGTTCTGTTGAAGGCGAAATACTAAAAGTAAAAAAAGGAGTGAAAGGCTTTGGCTACGACCCTATTTTTAAACCTTCCGGCTTCGATACCAGCTTTGCCGAAATGAGTAGTGAAAGTAAAAATACCATCAGCCACCGTGCTTTAGCCATGCAAAAGCTGCTTGCTTTTTTGCGTTCCTATCATACCTAAGAAATTCTTTTGTTATATATTGCTCGTATCGCTTGAATGATAAGCAATACCACCGTTAGCAACCATCCGATGGGATAAGGTAGTATGAACAATCCCCATGCCCACGATAGTTCCGATGTACCGCCAAAACCTCCCAAAGAAGAGATATAAAACATAATAGCTACTCCTATAACAATCAATATTGTTGACAGTAAAAAAAACTTTTTAAAGGCATCTTTACGACCATAAAACGATATACTGAGCAGCACACTACCTCCCACTATTACAAGCGAACCTTCTAAAGGATCGATAGCACCTATCAGAACAGCCAGTATTCCGATAATGTATACAATGCGATAAAAAACATTCTTTTTCATTTATTTATTTTTTTTAAAATAACGTTTTTGCAATAACAAAACTACCTCGTTTGCAAGGAAAAGACATATTATAAAACCCAAATCACTAATAATAAAAATCATCCATTCACCAAAATTCATATCCTTACTTGGGTAAAAAAAGAATAAGATGGTACTAATGATAAAACAAATGAGAACGAGAATAAGCCACATTTTTCGTAAAGTATAAGAATTACTGAGATTTGATTCTATTATTTTATTTTTTTTAAGTAAATAAACGTAATAAGAAATGTATACTATGGCATAACAAACGCCAAACAGCCATGTCCAATTGATTAGATGATATTTCTCCATTTTAAGCAGTATTTATTACTGCAAAAGTATACTTTTTTGTTATATAAAGGAAACGTGAAAGAAATAGGTTAATTTTCCCCGCTTTTAGTACTATCAACGCTTCATTTTAACAATTTCTTTTGTAAGAGTATAGCTTTTATTAAAATAAATTACTGCTTTATGCGTTTGTAAAAATAATTTCATTACTTTTGTGCAAGCTTACATACGCATTATTTATATTGAATAGCAATAATTTATAAAACACATACATGAAGAAATCAATCATTCTTACCTTACTCATCGCCTCTATGCTTCCCGCATGGGCACAAAACAAAGATATTATTCCTGCCGAAGCCAAAGAAAAATTCAACTTTGAAGATTTAATCATCAAAGATCGTTTATTTGTGGATGTATTTTCCAGCATATGGATAAATTTCAACAATAATCAATACAAACAACGATCTATCAATCAAGGCGTAAATGCTGCTTTTATGTTCGATTTGCCGGTTCGCAAAAATAGTCCTTTCAGTTTCGGTATTGGTGTGGGTGTAACCAGTCATAATTTGTTTTCTAACGCTCATTTTTACATAGGTCCCAATTACGTTACGATGATAAAGCCTATTCCTGATGCGATTGAATACGACAACAATAAAATATCTTTCACCAACATCAACATACCCTTGGAATTTCGTTATTTTCATTCTTCGGGCTTTAAGATTTCTGCCGGCGTACGTGTTGGGTTAATGGCGGATGTTCACACCAAATACTACGGCAGAAACATTGATGGTGCCGATATTAGTGAAAAATATAAAAACAAAAAAATCCCTAACTACACCAAAGTCCCGGTTGAATTTACTTTCCGTACCGGATGGAAATACTTCTCTGTAAATGCTTCTTATATGGTTACCAAACTCTTCGAGACTGATAAAGGTCCTCAGATGTATCCGTTTAATGTAGGCATCTCCATTGCCTTGTATTAATTAAAATAAACGAGAATGAATATAGCAGTATTAGGTGCAAACGGTCAATTGGGAAACGAATTGAAAGTGTTGGCTCCTTGCTATCCCGATGATACCTTTATCTTCACCGACATAGATGAACTCGACATCAGTGACCCTGTAAATCTGGAATACTTTATTAAACACTCTCAATGCGAGGTATTAATCAACGCTGCTGCCTATACTGCGGTTGATAAAGCAGAAACAGAATCTGCTAAAGCCTATGCCATCAATACCGATGCCGTGAAACAATTGGCATTGTTATCGGTGAAATACCGTTTTTTTCTGCTGCATCTTTCTACTGATTATGTCTTTGACGGTACCCATTATAAACCTTATGTAGAAACCGATATTCCCCGACCGCTTTCTGTGTACGGAAATACGAAATTAGAAGGCGAAAAAGCTGTTCTTGCCAAAGCCAAACATGCTGCTATCGTTCGTACTTCTTGGCTCTATTCCTCTTATGGCAATAATTTCGTGAAAACCATGCTCCGACTGGGTAGTGAACGCTCCGAAATAAAAGTAATTTGCGACCAGATAGGAAGTCCTACTTATGCCGGCGATTTAGCGAAAGTTGTTCTTCAGTTAGCTGCTAAACACGAAAACATACAAAAAGTAGAGATCTATCATTATGCCAATGAAGGCATTGCTTCTTGGTATGACTTCGCCAAAGAAATACTCCATCACACTCATCCTCAATGTGTCGTACTTCCCATTTCCGGTAAGGACTACCCTACTCTTGCTACACGTCCTTATTACAGCGTGTTAAGTAAAGATAAAATAAAAGAAGACCTTGCTATCCGCATTCCGTATTGGAAAGACAGCTTACAGTTTTGTTTAAAGAAACTCCAAAATCAATAGTAAGGTTTATCGCTACTGACAGCAAGGGTTTTACATTTTTTTTTCATGCTATAGCAAATAATCAGCATTTATAAAGCCTTTTTTTTATAACTTTGCTCTCGTTTTTTAAAAAGTAATATTATTTATTAATCAATTAAATACATGTATATGAAGAAAATTTTCCTAAGCGCATTGGCTTGCATATTCTTAATAAGTATAAGCAAAGTGAATGCATGTACCAATTTTTTAGTTACCAAAGGAGCATCCAAAGACAGTTCCACTTTTATCAGCTATGCTGCCGATTCTCACACCCTTTACGGGGAGTTGTATCATTATCCCGCAGCTACCTATCCTGCAGGTACCCTCATGGACGTTTATGAATGGGATAGCGGCAAGAAATTAGGCCAAATCAAACAAGCACTTGTTACCTACAATGTTGTAGGCAATATAAACGAACATCAAGTAGCAATTGGGGAAACTACTTATGGTGGACTGGATTATTTACAGGATAAACGAGGTATCGTCGATTACGGAAGTTTAATTTATATCACTTTGCAACGTGCCAAAACCGCTCGCGAAGCCATTAAAATCTTTCATGAGTTGGTAAGCGAATACGGCTATTGCAGCAGTGGTGAATCCTTCTCCATATCAGACCCTAACGAAGTGTGGATACTCGAAATGATTGGTAAAGGCAAAACTATTTTAGATAAAAAAGGAAATACCGATACCAAAAACTGGACAATAAGTCCGGTATGGGTTGCCATGCGCATTCCCGACGGTTATGTCTCCGGTCATGCTAACCAAGCCCGTATCACTACCTTCCCCTTGGAAAACGGAAAAACATCCATAAGCACCAAAAACATTTCTAAAATATTCAATCCGAGTGTAGAAGTTGTTTATACCTATGATGTTATATCCTATGCCAAATCTATAGGCTTATACACCGGGAAAGATGCCGATTTCAGTTTCTCCGATACCTATGCTCCCGTTGATTTTGGAGCTGCCCGTTTTTGTGATGCACGTGTATGGGCAGGTTTTATGAAGTTAAATCCTGAGGAAATGGCAAAATACGAAGACTATGCTCGCGGCGACAATCTGAAAAACCGCATGCCTTTGTGGATTAAACCCAATCGAAAATTGGACGTAAAAGATGTTTTCGATTTAATGAGAGACCATTATCAAGGTACTTCCATGGATATGACCAAAGATGTAGGTGCCGGTCCTTACGCTTGTCCTTATCGCTGGAGACCCATGACATGGGATTATAAAGGCGTTGATTATATCCACGAAAGAGCGATATCTACCCAACAAACGGGCTTCTCTTTCATTGCCCAATGCCGCGGCAATTACCCCAATGCTATTGGCGGTATTATTTGGTTCGGCGTTGACGACAGCTATACTTCCGTTTATATGCCTATGTTCTGCGGTATCACCAAAATACCTCATTATATTGCTGTTGGCAATGGCAACATGATGACCTACTCTCCCACTTCCGCTTTCTGGCTGTTTAATCAAGTATCTAACTTTGCCTATACGCGTTATAGCGATATGATTAAAGATATTCAACCTATTCAACAGGAAATGGAAAACAATTTTATTCAAATGGTAGAACAAGAATCTAAACGATTTGCCGAAGAATACCTTGCCAATAAACAAGCCGGTATCAATGCCATTAACAATTTCTCGAATACCGCTGCCGCAAACACCTTTAATCGTTGGAAAGATTTATATCACTTCTTATTGGTGAAATATATAGATGGTAATGTAAAGAAAGAAAAAGACGGTAAATTCTTACATAACGGCAATAACGAAAGCATTCCGGCTAGTCCCGATCATCCGCGCTACCCCGATTGGTATTATAAACTCATCATCGATGATGCAGGTGAAAACCTAAAAGCTAAGTAAAAAATAAATAGAAACTCGCGATGTATCTGTCGCGAGTTTTTTTTAACAAACGAAATTAGTTTTTATAATATATATGATTCAATACATTGTTTTTGATTTTGACGGTACCTTAGCCGATACCATTGATGCTATTAAAGAAGTTGTTAGTTCGGAAATGAACGACATTAATGAGGAAGATTTTGAATTTTTACGCAGCGAGGGAATTAAAAAGCTAATCAAACGAAAGAATATCCCTCTCCATAAACTCCCGAAAATGATACTACATTTCACATCAAGATTAAATGCGAAGAAAGACATCCCTCTCTATCCTGAAATGATACCCATACTTCACAAACTTTCTTCGTACTATCGATTAGGCATAGTCTCCAGTAATTCAGAGGAAAATATACGGCAATGTTTAGAAAAACATCAGGTGGAACACTTGTTTGATTTTGTGTATTCACAAAGTTCTATTTTCGGCAAACATTTGGTTTTAAAAAGCATGTTTAAAAAACACAAGCTGAATCCTGCTGAGATTATATATGTAGGCGATGAAGACAGAGACATCATAGCTTGTAAAAAAGCAAAGATTCGCACGATAGCTGTTTGCTGGGGTTTTAATTCCGAAAAACGTTTGCGTGAAGTAAATCCCGATTATGTGGCTACTTCTCCTAAAGAAATTATGGATATGCTAGATATTAGCTAACGCATTACTTTATTCTCCTATATATATCCCCTCTTTATATTGACCTTCTTTTTTTCGACCGTCAGCATAGATATAAGTACCGTACCCGTCGTACTTGCCATCTTTAAAATACCCGACGTATTTATCGCCATTTATATCTGTATATATACCGTATCCATTGCTATTTCCATTTTTAAATTCTCCCACATACTTACTCCCGTTGGAAAATGTAAATGTCCCTTGTCCACTATATTTACCATCTAAATATTCACCTTCGTATATATTGCCGGCAGCAAAAATGAATTTCCCTTTTCCATTGTATTTATCATCTTTAAATTGACCTTCGTATGTATCCCCATTGGCAAAAACAACAATACCTTGGCCGTTTCGTTTCCCATCAACAAATTCACCAACATATTTATTCCCATTAGCAAAGGTATAGGTTCCCTGTCCGTTAAACACTCCAAATTTAAATTGTCCTATGTATTTATTTCCACTGGCAAAGTAAAAAGTGCCATAGCCATCATATACATCCTCTTTATATTGGCCTTCATGTTTTCTCCCATCAGTTAAAACAGTAATACCTTGTCCATGTTTTTTTCCATTCACGAATTCACCGGTATATTTGTCTCGGTTTTTATAGGTAAACGTACCTTTACCATAGTATAAATTATCTTTAAACTGACCTTCATATGTATCTCCATTGGTATAAATAGCAGTACCTATCCCGTTTTGTTTCCCATCAACAAATTCACCGAC
>JAQVNO010000125.1 GCA_028703095.1 Bacteroidales bacterium | reverse complement strand
AAATTGAGACATACCTGAATGGTTAAGCTCGCTGCAAAATTATGAAAGTTGCGGTTTCTTTTTGCAAAGCAAAAAATATTTTTATCCGTCTGTGTGTAATTAGTCAATTTTATGTACATTTGCAAATTAAAAGTTTAATAAAATATCATTAATTAATTTATAATTTATAAAAATGAAAATTAGAAACTCGATAGGAATTGTATTGTTGTTAGGTAGTTTTATTTCAGTTGTTAACGCACAAGAATTAAAGAATCAAAAAGATTCAATGGGATATGCATTGGGATTTCAAGTAGGCGAATCTTTCTTTTTAAATCAGATTGATTTCGTTTCATTAGAAGCTTATTTAGCAGGTTTTGAAGCAGGATTTAAAGGAAACAAGTCTACAGCCAAAGTAAAAGAACCGGAGTATAGTGAATTAATCAAGCGTTTTCAAACCATGGCTCAACAAAGACAACAAGAAAATCAGCAAAGAGAAGCAAGCTTTAATAAGTTTATCACAAAAGATTTAATGGAGAAAAATCTGAAAGAAGACAAACATGTAAAACAAACAGAAAGCGGATTGCAATATAAAGTGCTTGTTCAAGGCAAAGGACCTAATCCGAAAGCTACGGATAAAGTAAAAGTACATTATGTAGGTACTTTATACGACGGTACTGTCTTTGATTCTTCAATTGAAAGGGGAGAACCAGCTGTTTTTCCATTAAATCAAGTAATTAAAGGATGGACGGAAGGAGTTCAATTAATGAATGTAGGTAGTAAATATAAATTCTGGATTCCAGCTGAATTGGCTTACGGTGATAGGCCTGTCGGACAAGTGCCTAAAAGTGCAGGTTCTATGTTGATATTTGAAGTTGAACTATTGGATATAAATCCGGAATAAAGATAGAGCAGATTTAATGAAAACAAACAAATTTTATATTGTTTGTTTAATAAGAGTATATTTAATAGATTACGAATGAGTCTTTGTTTTGCTCGTTTTATCTTATTGTTATTTCATCCCATACTATTGGGGTTTTATTTTATAGTCTATAAAACAATTTCAAGCCCTATCATTGATTATTATCCAAATACAATACTTTATTTTTATGCTGTCATAATAGTAGGATATTTACTTTTGCCTTTGGTGTTTATGTATGTTTTGCATAAAATAGGTTACCTGAAATCATTTACATTGCAGACGAAACAAGATAAAATGATTGCATATGTAATTCTTGGAATATCCTATTATTTGACATTTATAGTCCTTGCGTCTTTTGTTGATTTTCCTTTACTGCAACTCTATTTGTTGATACCACTTATTATTATATTTACGCTTTTAGTGATAAGTTTTTTCTTTATGATAAGCGCAAATGCTTTATTTATGGGATCGTTAATAGGTTTCTTTGTTGGTTTCGGATATCAGTTTCAGCAAAACTATTTATTTGTGATTTTAAGCTTGATTTTTAGTAGTGCTTGGATATTCTCGGCTCTATTAATTTTAAAACGAAATACCTCCATTCAAATTTATAGTGGGTTTATATCTGGAATGCTTTTGTTTATTTTGTTATTTTTTTATCTACTACATTAATATTATGATAGACTTTTTGCATAATGAAAATGTTCGTTTTTATATCATCTTGTCAGCATGTATAGTATTGATATATATACCATATATTGGTAAATATGTACGTTTAATCAGCACAATGATACATGAAGGAGGTCATGTGTTAATGGGGCTGATACTTGGAGAAAAAACAGTGAAAGTAAATCTTTTCAGTGATGCTTCCGGAGAAGCATCTGTTACAATTTCAAATAAGTTTAAGAAATTTTTAATTGCCGCGGCAGGTTATCCCACAACAGCATTAATGGCTTTATGCAGCTTTTGGCTCTTATCAAAAGGATTTAATTATTATTATGTGATTGGAGTTTTAATCCTTACAAGTTTGTTTCTTGTGTTTTATATACGAAATTTATTTGGTGTTATTTGGGCAATATCTTTTATTGCAGGGAACGGCTTATTGCTTTATTATCAAAAAATTACTATTATTGAAATACTTGCGACTGCTTATGCCTGTATAATTTTTCTCGAATCAGTGTTTTCTTGTTTTATTTTAGTGTATATTTCTTTCACTTCTTCAAAAATACTGAGTGATGCAAGCAATATTTCTTCCGTTATTCATCTTCCGAAACAATTGATAGCTTTGTTTTTTACAGCTTTTAATGTGTATATTGCTTATGTAAGCGTAATGAATTTCTTTCCTGACATAACAAAAATATTTAATATATGAAAACTATATATGTGATAAGACATGCAAAAACGGGGCAAGCCCTTAGAGATGAAGATAGGAAGTTAATTCCTATAGGAATGGAACGAGCTCATAAACTAGGACAGTATTTGAAATTAATGTCTACCAAAATACATACTATGCATGCAAGTTCAGCCCTTAGGTCAGTTGAAACCGCCTATATAATTGCACCTTATGTCGGAAAAAAAATAAAAGATATTTATTTTACTAATTCATTGTATCTTACCAATGAAGATGAATATTTTAAAATATTGATTGCCTTAAACGATAAAGAGAAAAATGTTATGTTTATCGGACACAATCCTGAAGTAACAAATGTTGTACGTTTTTTTATTGCCGATTTCAATGGATATCTACGTACGAGTGAATGTTATTGTATAGATATACACGCTGATAAATGGCAAGATATTTTTACGGCAAAGAAAGAACTCCGGTTTTCAAAATTAATCAGATAAATAAAAACATAAACTCATGAAATCTTATCGCAAAGAATTATTTTTTAATATTCCCATGCGTAGAGGCTTGGTTAATATTACGTCTAACGTACAACAAGCCATAAACGAATCGGGAATAAAAGAAGGATTAGTCCTTGTAAATGCCATGCATATTACGGCAAGTGTTTTTATTAACGATGATGAAAGTGGTTTACATCACGATTACGAACTATGGTTGGAAAAGTTGGCACCTGAAAAGCCCCATGGTCAATACAGACATAATGGCTTTGAAGATAATGCCGATGCACACCTCAAACGTAGTATCATGGGACGTGAAGTAGTGGTAGCTATTAGCAAGGGTCAACTCGATTTTGGTCCCTGGGAACAAATTTTTTATTTCGAATTTGATGGGAATAGAAAAAAACGTGTACTAATCAAAATAATAGGAGAGTAGGATTCTGATAACCGCTTCTTTCATTTCAGTAGTAAATTTTATTTTATTTTTTTTATTTCTAAAGCAACTATTTTTAACTTTTTAACGACTTATATCAAAAACGAAGATGTTTTCGGAAAAAAAATTAATTGAAGAATGTATAGCAGGAAACAGAAAAGCGCAAAAGCAATTATACACACAATACAATGCTTTGTTTTTCGCCATATGTTTACGTTATACCCAAACAAGAGAAGCAGCCGAAGATGTATTAATAACGGGCTTTACATCGATTTTCGAAGCACTTTCAATGTATAAATATCAAGGTTCCTTTGAGGGATGGATGAAAAGAATTATTATAAATACGGCAATAGATCATTATAGGACAAATAGAAAACATTTATTAGATGTAGAAATAGAAAATATTGAAAATTTGAGTAATGGGAATACTGAAATATATCAAACACTAGAAGCGAAAGAAATATTGAGGAAAATACAGATGATGCCTGAAGGATATAAACAAATATTTAATTTGTATGCTATAGAAGGATATAAACATATTGAAATAGCTAAATTACTTCAAATATCGGAGAGTACATCTAAATCGCAATATGCTAAAGCTAAAAAATGGTTACAAATTCATCTGGAGGATAACAAATAATAAAAAACATGAAAACAGATTTTGAAAAATACATGCACGATATCTTTGAAAAGCACAGCGAAACGCCTTCGCCCCAGTGTTGGTCAAATTTATCCAATCATCTGGATAAAATTCCTCATCATGTACCTCCTGCTACAGATGCTTCTTCGGTAATTATGCAAATATTACAATCTACTATAGGTAAAATAGGTATAGGTGTTGCCGTTGTCAGTGGTATAAGCGCTACTGTATATTTCACTACTAAAAATGACGATATCGTCAAAGAAGTAGAGACCCAAACCATTGTAGAAACTACGCAAATTATTCCGACTGATGATGTAAATACAATGACACTCCCGGCAGACGAAGCGGCAATTTCCTTACCCGTTACAAAAACTACAAAAGAAATCCCTGAAAACGATGAGAAAAATCTTGCTACTGAGGAACACATTCCAATAGTAGAACCTCAAGAAAATGTCAAGCATGCCATACAAACAGAAAATAAACAAGCAATGCCTGCTTCAAGCCAAAATCAGTCTCAAAAGCAAGCGGAAATACATTCTGATCAACCAATCATTCCCTCTATAAATAATAAACAAACTATGAATGAACTAAAAACGAATGATGCTTCATTCCCGAGTGAATTACCTGAAAATCAAACAGAAGAAATTATACAGCCACGTTTTAATATTCCTAATGTTTTTTCTCCAAATGGAGATAATATCAATGATTTTTTTATTATTGAGAAGCCGGAAGATGTAACGGAAGGTCATTTATATGTGTATAGTATAACAGGAAAAGTGTTGTACGAAAACAAAAATTACCATAATGAATGGAATGGAGAAAATTTACCCGATGGGCTTTATCTTTACATTTATAAATTTATTTATAAAGAAAGAGAATTTATTCGTAAAGGGACTGTAACGATAAAAAGGAAATAGATAAAGTTTTATTGACTTCGATATTTTCTTTTTTACATTATTCACAAAAAGAGTAAAAAAATAAATCCTGATTCTAATATTAGTTTCAGGATTTATTATGATTTTAAACCAAATCAATACGTTATATTGATAGTTTAGATATTAAAAAAATAAGATAATCTATTAACAATGAATGTTTATTATTTCTTTTCTTTTAATAAATCACGGATTTCAGTTAATAAGATTTCTTCTTTTGTAGGAGCAGGAGGAGCAGCAGGTGCTTCTTCTTTTTTGCGTTTAGCAGTATTCATAACTTTAATAACCATAAAAATAGCAAAAGCAACTATTAAAAAGTCAATGCTTACTTGAATAAAATTGCCATAATTCCAAGTAACTGCAGGTGTTTCCCCGACAGCTTCTTTTAAAATAACTGATAATTCAGCAAAATTAACGCCACCTACCAATAACCCAATGGGAGGCATGATAATATCATTGACTAAAGAAGTAATGATTTTACCAAAAGCACCACCAATGATGATACCGACTGCCATGTCGATCATATTCCCTTTGATAGCAAATGTTTTGAATTCTTGAATGATTTTCATATTTGATTTTTTAAAATTAATAATAGAATTTAATTGTATGATGGATGCAAAAGTAAACTTTTTATTTGTAATAAAATTAAATTATATTTTATTTTTGAAATATTTTCCATTCATTAGGTAGTTTTTTTATTATTAAAAGTCAGTATTGTCCGATATAAATTCCGATATTGTTACAGATTCTGAGCATAACGAAGTGAAGCGAAGAATCTGTTGATTATTATCGAACAATAATGATAAAAAAAACATTAAATAGTAAACCTTCATCT
>JAQVNO010000124.1 GCA_028703095.1 Bacteroidales bacterium | reverse complement strand
CGGGATAGCAAGATTCGAACTTGCGACCTCCTGCTCCCAAAGCAGGCGCGATAACCGGACTACGCTATATCCCGTTAGGTTTGCGGAGAAGGGGGGAATCGAACCCCCGGTACCCTTTCGAGCACGACAGTTTAGCAAACTGCTGGTTTAAGCCACTCACCCACCTCTCCTGTAGCTTAAAAAGGGAGTGCAAAAGTAAAAAAATATTCAACATAAAACACAAAAAAACTTTTAATATCTTCAAAATATTTTTCTAAAGTATACAATCATTAGGCTATCAAGAAACTGTATTTTATTTCCGCGATGTTAATTTAAATCCAACGCCATGTACATTAATAAGGCTCACATTGGGATCTTCGCTTAGATATTTTCTTAACTTATTTATATACACATCCATACTTCTTGCATTGTAGTAATTGTTATTTTCCCATACTTTATTTAAAATATAGGCTCGATTAACAATAGTACCCATTTTTTTGCACAAAACAAGGAGTAATGCCGATTCTTTCGATGTTAATTTAATAGGTTTATTTTTTTTATATGACAACAGTTGTCTATTGGAATCAAACATTAACTTACCTATAGAATAAATATGCACTTCTTCCTCTTGCTTGGATGAGCGTCGTAAAATGGCTTGTATACGCATCAACAACTCTTCTATGCTAAAAGGTTTTATTACATAGTCATCAACATCCATTTGAAACCCTTTTAAAACATCATCTTCCAAGGATTTGACTGACATAAAAATGATTGGGATATTTTTGTCCCTATTTCGTATCTCAGCAGACAAAGTGTATCCATCCTTAATAGGCATCATAATATCTAACAAACATAAGCTATAATCTTCTTTTATAAATTTATTATATGCTTGTTCGCCATTTTCACAAAGGGTAATATCAAACCCTTTGGCTGTCAGATACGAGCTCAACACCTTGCCTAAATTGGCGTCGTCTTCTGCAATTAAAATTTTTCTTTTTGTTTCCATGTATATAATTTTACGGGTAAATATATTTTAAATGTACTGCCTTTATTTTTTTTACTTTCTACTTTAATTTTTCCTCCGTGTGAACGAACAATTTCTTTTACATAATTTAATCCTAAACCATATCCTCTCACATCATGAACATTGCCGGTCGAAATTCTGAATAATCGATCAAAAATTCTCGCATTATATTTTCTTTCGATGCCTATTCCGTTGTCTGAAATCTCAATTAATATTTTTTTCTTTTGATTTGTAATTTCTATACGTATAAACGGCTTGTCTTTTGTATATTTAATGGCATTATCCAATATGTTTTTAATTGCAATCAACATTTTTTCTTTGTCAAGCTGTATAAGTGGATCTTTTGCTTTCAAACAAATAATTTGCCCTTGCTTTTTGTCCAATATAACCCTAAACATATTGACAACCTCTTCTGCTAACACATTGATGTCTATTACTTCTTTATTTAGTTTCGAACGCATGCGTTTATTAAGGGTTGCATTCGACAAAATAGTTTCAACCATTCTTTCTAAACGGTTATTTTCTATTGATATTATTTTTACATAATTCTCTCTTATATCAGCATTTGCCAAAATATCTTTATCTCCGAGTGCCTCTGAGGCTATACTGATGGTAGCAATGGGTGTTTTAAATTCATGTGTCATGTTATCAACAAAATCATCTCTTAACTTTAACACCTTTTTATATTGTATGGTTGATATGATAGTATATAAAAACAACAAATAGATTATAACTATCATACTAATACTAGTAAGCGTTAAAGGTGTACTGTTTAAAGCTAAAAATTGTTCTTGTGATGGAAAATAGATTGCAAAATATGCAGGGAAAGAAATAAATGTGTTATTTACTTTAAAGTTATATATATAATCTGATTCGGTAAGTTCTTGCCGTACTTCTTCATGGGTTAATAATACATATTTTTTAAAGTACGGGCAATAAATACCGAACTCGAAATCCAGAGGCAATCCAAATGCCTCCAAAATAGTTTTAATGACAGAATCCATAAAATAAATATCTTGCCTATTATATTGAGGCTCTGTTTCAAAAAACAATACTGAGGAATCTTGAATCGTTATTTCGGAATTATCATTATTGGTGTCATTATTTACTAAAACAACATCAGATTCAATATCTTCATTTTTACCAAACAATGACATATGTTTTATTCGTAACTCCTTATTTGCACGTCTATATAAAAAATACCCGGGTTTACTTTCAAATAAATCTTTAAAATAAAGATTATTAATTGAATCGTTGAAATAGCATTTTTTCTTATTAAAATCTTCACTTTCATCAATAAGTTGTAATGCTTCTTCCATGACATCATTTATTTTTCCATTATAAATCAAATGACGCATTTCAACCATGTTATTTATGTATATTGATTGTATAATAATCATCCCAATAAAAAACACATTCACTGCAATAATAAGAATGATATAAAACGATTTTTTCATAGTTGAATTTTTATTTACAATATTTTTTTAATCGTTTCTCAGCTTCTTGATGATGCAAAGACGCTGCTTTTTTAAGATCTGCACACGCTCCATCTACATCTTTAACAGCATCTTTACATGCTCCACGATAAAAATATGCTTCTCCCAATCGGGCATTGTATTTAATCGCTAAAGAAAAATCCGCTATCGCTTCCTCAAAATTCTCTTTTTCTAAATATACTTTTCCTCTCGACATATATATTTCCCAAGATTTTGGGCTTAATTGTAATGCTTTCTTATAATCATTCAAAGCCGATGAAATGCGATTCCTTTTAACATGATTCTCTGCTCTATAAACATATATCAAATAATTATTTTTATCCAGTGAGATGGCTTTGGTAAAATCTCTTTGGGCATTAATAGAATCTCCCAACGTAGTATAACATACTCCTCTTTTGGAATACCATTCGGGTTGTCTTTTTTTATAACTGTTTATTAAAAAGGTATAGTCTTCCAATGCATCCTTATACTGTTTTAACTCGTAGTGTACATCTGCCTTACGTTGAAGCAAATCTTCTGTTTCAACCCCCAATTGCTTCACTTTCTTATAATCAGCCAACGCTATCATATATTCAGAAGCTTCTTGCCACAATTGCCCTCTGAGAAAATAAGCGTCAGGAAAGTTATTGCGTATAGAAATGACTGTAGTAAGGTCTGCAATGGCTTCTTTAGATTTATCCATCACCATATACACTTCCGCTCTTTTAAAATAAGGCTCCCAATCCGTATGCTTTAATTCGATGGCTTTACTGAAATCCATAACACTTTCTTGGTATTGAGACAAGTCCATATTTACATCTCCTCTTAATAGAAAAGCCTCGTAATTGTTTGGCTTCATTTGAATTACCTGATGTAAATCGGCAAGAGCTTTTTTATTGTCTTTTTTAATATTAAAATATAATTGAGCTCTATAAAGATAAGCTTGATAATAAGCAGGGTGTTTTTCAATGGCTGTCGTAAAATCTTTAATTGCCTCGTCGTATTTTTTAATCGCTTCATAAGATTGAGCTCTCCCAACATAGGCTTCAAAATAATAAGGACTTTTATTAAGTATAGTGGAATAAATATCAATAGCTTCTGTGTATTTACCTTGCTTTTGTTTATCTAATGCACTGTCGTACATATTTGAAAGTTCTTGCGAAAAAATCGCAACATTTACAAATAAAAAAAAGAAAAGATAACGATACTTCATGTAACACATTAATTAAAAGCTATTGAATAACGACAGGTGCTTAAAAATATTTTAGCTATAATACTTTATTGATATTTTAGAGTAAGAATAAGGAAATATACTATAATTTCCCTATCCATTGAAAATAATCAGCAGGAAAATTCTTGTTTACTAATGGTTTTTCTTTAAAAATACCATAAACCGACGATCCACTTCCACTCATAGATGCATATATGGCTCCCTGCTGAAAAAGCATTGTTTTAATTATTTGCAACTCTGGATGTTTTACGAACATTATCTTCTCAAAATCATTAATAACAGCATCTTTCCAACTTTCTATTGGCAAAGTAATTAATTCTCTAAGCATAATATCAGGCATTGCCGGCTTTACTAATTCATACGCTTTTGCCGTCTTAATATGAATGGAAGGTTTGATTATATATATATATTTATCGTTTAATATAGGTACATCTATTGGGGAAATAACATCCCCTTTATCTATTCCTAATGCCGTTTTATTTTCAATAAAAAAAGCACAGTCACTACCCAATTTTTGTGCAAATCTTTTTAATTCTTTATTATCTAAATTTAATTTGAAAAGTTTATTAAGCAGCAATAAGCTAAATGCAGCATCTGCCGAACCACCTCCCAAGCCCGCTCCTATCGGAATACGTTTATGTAAATAAATGCTAACCAATGGCAAGCAATAGGCTTGTTTCAATAAATTATACGCTTTAACACAGAGGTTGTTTGGGTAAATATACGTTGAATCTATCCCTGTACAACGAAATTCGAATGTCTTGCTTTCCTTAATTTCAATAATATCGCACAAATATTTAATCGGAACAAGCAAAGTTTCAATCGCATGATAGCCATCGATGCGTTTGTTAAGTATTTGTAACCCGATATTTATCTTGCAATTGGGGAATATAAGCATCTCTTTATAACAATTAATATTACGTCATGCAAATATATATTTTTTTTTAATACATATTATTGAACATCCTTTCAGATTGGCAAAGCATTGTATTGTTTCTTTTTAAAATGTCCATGGCACTATGTTAGCTCCTGCCATTTTATTAATTTTGCAGTAAACCTATTTTAGACATTAAAAAAATAAATTACGAATTAAATATTAGGTGAAAAGCAGTAGTGAGTGCAATCTGTTAAGCGTTTTTTTTTGAAATGAAAAATCACTTTTACCCATTAAAATCATTGTTACTCTCACCCTAATGATGTAAAAAAAAGAATACAACCTCATTTCAACCGACCTATGGATGAGTCCGGATAGAAAATTAGTGGAATATCTTCAAAATTGCCTTATAAAAAGACAAAAAAATCAGCGGCTTAAAATCAACAAACTACTCATTTTCACCGGTCTAATTATGTTTTAATCATTACATAATTATGTTCGTGTGAAAACCAAGCTTCCTTTTACCCATTTACAAGCCTTCCGTTAATCATTACCTAGCTTAGTAATTATATTTACCATGCTTAGTAATTTTATTTTCTATACTATGTAAATATATTTTCTTCCTTATGTAAATTTATTTTCTTCAGTATGTAAATATATTTTCTTCAGTATGTAAATATATTTACATAGTTATGTAGATTCTATATTCAAGCTTAGTACCGACCATTAACAAGCCTTCCGTTGACCGTTTCTACACTTAGTTCCGACAAACACATACTTAGGTAATGAAAGAAAGACAGCCATCTGCCTTTCTTTAGCATACCGTAGACTTGCAGGAGATATGCCTGAAAAAGCTTGACCGCATAAAGTGGAAAATTGTTTCATTAAAAAAAAATTTAAACATTATTTTATTTCACTATTGTCCGATAAAAAAATAAAAAAAAGAGAAGGAGATAATTAAACCTCCTTTCTCATTTGAGTAAATTTGTACTTCGAAATTTAACACATTTACTCATGGGCAAAAGTACAAT
>JAQVNO010000123.1 GCA_028703095.1 Bacteroidales bacterium | reverse complement strand
AAGGTATGCTTGGTACCTTGGGCAAGGTACCAAGGTAGAGAACGAGGACTCTGAAAGTTGTTCTCCCATCAAAATAAAGTTACTCATGGGAACTTATAAAGTATATATTGGTACTTATTGATTTTTTTGTAATTTGATTTATAATAAAAATATGTTAACATTTGCAAAATAAAAATTATTTTTATAAAAAGATATAAAGTTGTCCTAATTACCTAATATATTTTAGTTTTAGGAGGGCTTACTTTCTAAATCATAAAAAAACAAAATATTTGCAATTGATATTCAATGCCTTAAATTTTATTTTAGCTGTTTTTAGATTTTTATCGGACAATACTGATTATTAAAAGTGATATTTTGAAAAATAAAAACGTTTTTTTAATTCCACGAATATGAAATTGAGTTTTACGTTTTTTAGATAATTAGCGATGATAGTAGATATAAAATGGATTTGTATTTTTTTAAATAAATCAAATAACCGAGATTTGAACTAATAGAATAAAGTTTATATATCAGAATATAAATATATTAACAATTAATTTAGAGCAATTTAAATAAGAAGAAAAAAAATATATAATTATGCATGAATAATGGTGTTTAATATTAAAATAAATACTAATTTTGCAGTGAAAATAAATACAGATAATAATTGATTTAATGTCTTAATATATAGCAAAAAAAAATAAAGATATGATGAAAACAAAGAAAATTTTAATAATTGATGATGACATTGATGTTGTAACAATTGTAGAGACAATTTTAAAAAAAGAGGGATGCGATGTTATTTCTGCAAGTAACAAAATAGAAGGTATGAAAAAGATTAAGGAAGAAAAGCCTGATCTTGCTATACTTGATGTAATGATGACAACTCAATACGAAGGATTTGAGTTAGCAAAAGAAATTACAGATAATCCTGAATTAAGAACGCTTCCTATTTTAATGCAAACATCCATAGATATATTAACCACTACTAAACCAGATGTACAAGCTATGGCACATGAATTTCGTAAAAATCCGGGATTTAAAGATTTACATGTAATATTGGTTAAAGATATAAATACAGGAAAAGCCGGTGTCGACTATCTATCAGAGGAAGGACAATCTATATGGTTTCCCGTACATGGTTTTGTTAGAAAACCCGTTGATGGTAAAAAAATCATATCAGAAATTCATAGGATATTAAATATTTAATATTTCACTTATATTTAACCATTTTCATTTTAAGTTACTTATTATGAAGATGGTTAAATGTTTTTAAAATCCATTACTAATATGGGTTCCCCGGATGCAAATCGTGGGGATTTATTAGTTTGTAATAGAACATAAATTAATTTAACAATATAAAAATCACTATCATAAAGTATGAGAAAATCAATTGAGAGCATATTAGAAAAATATGACAATTGCAAAAGGGATTCTTTGATTTCTCTCCTTCAGGAAATACAAGAAAATGAAGGATATTTATCAGAAGAAGCCATTGTGAAAACAGGTAAAAAATTAAAAATACCAACCAGTAAAATTTACGGAGTTGCAACCTTTTATAATCAATTTCGTTTTGAACCGACGGGTAAATATCATATCATGATATGTAGAGGTACTGCTTGTCATGTTTTAGGGTCGTTAACTGTTTTGCAAGAGTTAGAGAAGATTTTAAAAATCAAAGCAGGTCAAACGACCAGAGACGGTTTATTCAGCATTGAAATTGTAGCTTGTATAGGAGCTTGTGGATTGGCACCCGTTATTAATGTTAATGGTATTTTTCATGCAAAAGTAACCGTAGAAAGTATTAAAGAAATTATTGAATCTTATCGAAAAAAAGAAGAATAACATGGATACTCTTAATGCAGATAAAAGAAAAAAAATGTTTATTGACCTTTTAAAAGGCAATAAAAATGTTGATATAGAAAATCAACTTGAGTTTATAAAAAGAGAAAAAATAAATAAACCTATTATTTATGTAGGTGCAGGAACTTGTGGATTGGGAGCAGGTGCAGCCGAAACCATAGCAGCTATTAAGGAATATTTAAAAAATAAAAAAATTGATGCCGATGTAATGGAAGTTGGTTGTATCGGACTTTGTGCAGTAGAACCTATCGTCGATGTTCAATTACCCGAAAAAAACAGAATCTCTTTCCAAAAAGTAAGTTCCGAAAACGTTAGTGATATACTTGATCAGGCCTTTTCTTCTAAATTTTCAAAAGAAGATATCTTAGGTCAAATACAAATTGGAAAAGCTGATAAATATGCTGCTATTCCTGATTTTTTCAAGTTGCCTTTTTTTGCAAAACAAAAAAGAATTGTATTAAAAAATTGCGGACTTATCAACCCTGAAAGTATTGACGAATATATAGCTTTTGGAGGTTATGTGGGTTTATATAACACCTTAACAAAACATAGCAGTGCCGATATATGCGATATTATTGAAAAAAGTGGACTTCGAGGCAGAGGAGGTGGAGGTTTTCCAACAGGGAAAAAATGGAAAATAGCACTTCAACAAGAGAACGATCAAAAATATCTCATTTGCAATGCGGATGAAGGTGATCCGGGAGCATTTATGGATCGTGCTGCTATAGAAGGTGATCCTCATCGCTTGATTGAAGGTATGGCTATTGCTGCTTATGCAATTGGTGCATCTGTAGGTTATATCTATATTAGAGCTGAATATCCATTGGCAATTGCACGTTTGAAAGTAGCAATGGAACAAGCTAAAAAATATGGTTTATTGGGGAAAAATATTTTAGGTTCAAAATTTAGTTTTGATTTAAAAATAAAAATGGGAGCCGGAGCTTTTGTGTGTGGTGAAGAAACAGCTTTAATCAATAGCATTGAAGGGTTTCGTGGTATGCCAAGACCTCGTCCTCCTTTTCCTGCTGTAAGTGGTTTGTTTGGAAAACCTACCGTTATTAATAATGTGGAAACTTTTGCCAATGTTGCAGAAATTATTTGTAATGGAGCAGATTGGTTTAGCTCAGTAGGAACAGCAACTTCTAAAGGAACGAAAGTATTTGCACTATCAGGCAAAATAAAATTAACCGGATTAATAGAAATACCTATGGGAACTACCATTCGAAGCATTATTTTTGATATTGCCGGTGGTATAAAAAATAACAAGAAATTTAAAGCGGTACAAATAGGAGGTCCTTCGGGCGGATGTATTACAGAGCAAAACCTTGATATCCCTGTTGAATATGAGTCTCTTATAAAAGTTGGTGCTATGATGGGATCCGGAGGTTTGGTTGTAATGGATGAAGATAATTGTATGGTTGATGTTGCCAAATTCTTCATGGATTTTATCCAACGCGAAAGTTGCGGAAAATGTATTCCATGCCGTGAGGGAACCCGTCGTATGCTTGAAATTTTGGAAAGTATTACATCAAAACCTATTGGTGGTGAAAAAGCTGCGCTCGAGCGTATGAAAGGAATTATGCAATTGGAAAAATTGGCACAAGTTATCAAAGATACTTCCTTATGTGCGTTAGGTCAGTCAGCGCCAAATCCGATATTAAGTACTTTAAAATGGTTTAGAGAAGAATATGAAGAACATATATTTGAACGAAAATGTGCTACACATACTTGTACAGAACTACGCAAGTTTAGAATATTGACAGATGTTTGTACGGGCTGTACGCTTTGTTCGAAAAAATGTCCTACAAATGCTATTATAGGTACCAAAAAATCTCCTCACTTTATTATTGATGAGAAATGTATTGGTTGCGGAACCTGTAAAGAAACATGTAATTTTAATGCAATAGAAATGATATAATAAAAAATAGATATGAGTATTCAAATAGAAGTAAACGAAAAAAAAATAGAGGCATTTGAAGGAGAAACCATATTGACCGTCTTAAAAAGAAGCGGAATAAGAGTACCTACTCTTTGTCATATGAATGAATTTATTCCTTCCGGAGCCTGTAGACTTTGCGTAGTAGAAATAGTAGGAAGCCAAAAATTGGTTAGTTCCTGCTCTTATCCTGTTGCTGATGGTATGAAAATCTTAACGAATTCTCCCAGAGTAATAGAATCACGCAAAACCATTATAGAACTCTTACTTTCTAACCATCCTGACGATTGTTTGTATTGTATAAGAAATAACAATTGTGAATTGCAAAGTCTTGCAAAGGAATATCATGTTATTGAAAGAAGAATCAACGGTAAAAAGAATAGCTTTAAACTTGACCATGCAGGAACAAGTATCGTGCGTGACCCGGAAAAATGTATTTTATGCGGTCGATGTGTACGTATTTGCGAAGAAACCATGGGTGTTTCTGCTATCGAATATGTAAATAGAGGAAGTAAAACTTTAATCGGCACAACCATGCAGAAAGGCCTGAATACATCCAGTTGTGTTAATTGTGGACAATGTATCATGGTTTGTCCTACGGGAGCTTTGACAGAAAAAAATCAAACTCACTTGGTGCAAGATGCTTTACAGCAAAAAGACAAAACTTTAGTGGTTCAATATGCTCCTTCCATATCAGTGTCTATTGCCGAAGAATTTGGTATGGCTCCCGGTACGGACATCAATGGCTTGTTGAATGCAGCTCTTCGTAAGATGGGATTTAAATATGTGTTTGACACTACTTTTGGTGCCGACCTTACCATTATGGAAGAAGCCGCTGAATTAATTGATAGAATTACGAAAGGTAAAACATTGCCGATGTTTACTAGTTGTTGTCCGGCTTGGGTGAAATATGCAGAAGAATTTGCTCCTGATTTTCTTGATAACTTATCAACCTGTAAATCTCCGCAACAAATGACAGGAGCTGTCATAAAAAGTTATTTTGCTGAAACTTCAAATTTGAAACCTGAAGATATAATTTCGGTTTCCATTATGCCTTGTACAGCTAAGAAATTTGAAATGCAACGCGATACAATGGGAAGAAATGGATATAAAGATGTAGATATTGCCATAACTACCCGTGAATTGATTGAGCTAATTCGTTTAAATGGAATAGACATACAGTCTATTAATCCTGAAATTACCGATTCGCCAATGGGAGTACGTAGTTCTGCAGGAAAAATCTTCGGTGCTACCGGTGGTGTTATGGAAGCAGCATTAAGAACTGCTTACAAATCATTGACAGGTGATGAACTTACTAATTTTAAAATTAATGCCGTTAGAGGTTTGCAAGGTCGTAAAGAAACGAAAATCAAAATAAATGATTTGGAAATTGGAATTGCTGTCGTTAGTGGACTTGCCAATGCCGCATTGCTTATCGATGAAATTAGAAAAGGAAGAAAAGATATTCATTTTATTGAAGTCATGACATGCCCGGGTGGTTGTGTAGCCGGGGGCGGTCAAAGAATCGGTGTTGATAAATCATTCATAGAAGCACGAACAAAAGCTTTGTATGATATCGACGACCGTGAAACTATTAAGGTTTCTCATAAAAATCCTGAAATTATAGAACTTTATGAAAACTATTTTGAACACCCCTTAAGTCATAAGAGCCATGAACTCTTACATACGTGTTATATTCAAAGAGATGTATTATTATAATCTTTAGTTTTAGGGTATGGTTAATAAATTAAAAGACGGACTTGTTTATACCTTAAAGATCGCTGCAGGGTTTGTTATACCTGTGTGCGTGAATGTCCGGTAAAAGCCATTAAAATTATCAACGGACAAGC
>JAQVNO010000122.1 GCA_028703095.1 Bacteroidales bacterium | reverse complement strand
CAAAAGGATGATGAACAAATGGAAATCATCTTTTTTGCTCTTTTTTCAAAAATTATTTCTATCAATTTTCAACCTTATTTTCATACAAAGACAAAATAAATTGGCTTTTTAAGGGTCGACTATTTAAACATTCACGTTTAAGATAATTTTCTTTTACATTCATACATAAGGTAAGACTTTCAAATCAGATTCTTTTTATTGGCAAGTAATGTCAATAAAAACAGGAAGATGATCAGAATAACCTCCTTGATAACGAAATCCCGAAAAGGTTCGAAAAGTTTTTTGGCCTAAGTACATTTCATCCGGTGTTAAAAGAAAATCAGCATTAAAAATAACAGCAGTAGCACTAATTTTCCATCCTGTATTTTTTGATACCATAGCTGAAGAAACGATGATTTGATCTAAAATACCCCAATGTTCTCGGTATTTATGACTGCCAACATTGTTCATTAAAAGATACGGATAAATGGTATTCAGCAATTGTTTTTCGCTCATATTTTTTGGATTTGTACTGGCATTGAGGTATTTATTAATACTTTCATCATTTGGATAATCGTTAAAATCTCCCATAATAAGAATAGAAGCAGTCATATTTTCGTCTAGAATAGTATCAATTCTTGCACGAAGTATGCTTGCTGCAAAATTTCTTTTTTCAATGCTTGCGGCATAACCCCCATAACGCGAAGGCCAATGATTGACAAATATATGCAAAGTATCTTTTGTCCGATGAGGTAAAACGCCCATGACATATAAAATATCTCTTGTTGCAGAACTTAGTTTTGAAGAGTCGATAATTACTATCGGGTTTGAGTGTAAAATTTTAAATTTATCAGGTCTATAAAACAATGCGACATCGATTCCTCTAAAATCATTGGATTCATAATGAATATAGCGATAGTTGAATTTTTTCAATGCCGTATAATACAAAAGATGTTTTATAACCTTTTCGTTTTCAATTTCACAGACACCAATAATTTCAGGGGGTTCCCAGCCCCCCAAAGCAATAAAAACTTTGGCTATGTTGTTTAATTTCTTTTTAAATTTAAAATAATTCCAATGATTCAAGCCTTCAGGAGTAAAAGTATCATCATTTTTCAAGGTATCATTTTCACAATCAAAAGCATTTTCCAAATTATAAAAGCAAACACGTAAACTGGTTTTATCTCGCAATTCATCGGTATATTTTCCAATAAGGATATCGGTTTGTTGTGCTTGTATAATATTTAAATTCAGTATAATAATGCTATTTACTAATAAAAAGATCTTTGTATTACAATTTGTTTTCATAAGATAATGTGGTTTGAATTAATGCAAAATATATTTATTTTAATAGGGATCTACATCAATATGGATTTGAATCGACTTAAATAAAGGCAAAGAAATGATTTTTTTAATCTCACGTTTACAAAGCGGAAGATTTTTAGAAGGATATATTTTAAGAATTATGTCTTTCTGATACATATTTTTAAGTTTTATAATAGGTGGATATTCGGGTCCCAAGACCTTATTAGGGAAAATTTTTCTTAACAAAATTGCAAATTCTTCTGCTAAATGATTCAAATTCTCATTTTTTTTATGTTTCAATGTTATTTTTATAAATCTGCAAATTGGAGGATAATTAAATTGTTTACGTTCTAATAAAGTTTTTTCAAATAAACTAAAATAATCATTATTGAAAACATATTGAAAAATAGGATGTCCCGGATTAAATGTTTGCAATAATACAATTCCTTGTTTGTTTTTTCTTCCGGCTCTTCCGCTTACTTGAGCTATGAGTTGATAAGCCCGTTCAAAGGAGCGAAAATCGGGATAAAACAACATATTGTCAGCATTTAAAATACCGACAGTGCTGACATTATCAAAATCTAATCCTTTGGTAATCATTTGAGTGCCAACTAAAATATCAATTTTTCTATTTTCAAAATTAGAAATAATGTGTTGATAAGCTGTTTTACTGCGTGTACTGTCGTAATCTAAGCGGGTTATATTGGCGGAAGGAAAAATAATTTGCAAATCTTCTTCAATTTTTTCTGTTCCTGTTCCTCTCATTTCCATGCTTGAATTTTTACACATATCGCAAGCTTTGGGAACGTTTTCGCTATAACCACAATAATGACAACGTAATTGATTGATTGTTTTGTGATACGTAAGTGTAACATCACAATTTTTACAACTTGGAATGAAATTACAAACTTTACATTCTAGATGTACGGAAAAACCGCGTCTATTTTGAAATAAAATGACCTGTTCTTTTCTTTCCAAAGCCTTTTCAATGTGATGTAATAAGGATTTCGTATAGGGGCTATATCCTTGTTCATTCCGACCTTCTTTTTTGATATCTATTATTTTAATTTCGGGCAAAGCCAATCCTCCAAAGCGTTGATGCAGTGTTACCAGTCCGAATTTATTTTTTACAGTGTTGTAATATGTTTCAATAGAAGGGGTTGCAGAACCTAATAATGTTTTGGCTTTGTGAATTTGTGCTAAAACCATGGCACTATCTCTGGCATGGTAATGAGGATTCGGTTCAAATTGTTTGTACGATACATCATGTTCTTCGTCTACAATGATTAAGCCTAAATTGTAAAAAGGAAGAAACAAAGCCGAACGAGCACCAATAATTATTTGATAACTTGATTCATCACGAGAAAGTACTTCTTGCCATATTTCTACCCTCTCCGATTCGTTAAAACGGGAATGGTATACTCCTACTTTATTTCCGAAATATTTTCGCAGACGATTAATAATTTGTGTGGTAAGGGCTATTTCTGGTAAAAGGTACAAAACTTGTTTTCCCTTATCAATTTCTTCTTGAATAAGTTTTATGTAAATTTCTGTTTTTCCGCTTCCCGTAACGCCATGCAATAATACTGTATTGAAAAACTCAAATTGTTGTTGAATGGAAGTGAAAGCTTTTTCTTGATAGGATGATAGTTCAATAACGGAGGGTGCTTTTTCGCGAAAAAAGATTGGCAAACGGCTGACAGGCAATTGCATGGTTTTTAAAATCCCTTTCTTTACAAGAGTCGTTAATTGACTATCCGTTATTTTTTGTAAAGCTGTAAGTTTGTTTTTAGAAACGAGATTGTCTGTTTCTCGTTGCAGCAATGATAAAACATATAGTAATGCATCAGATTGCTTTTGTGTTTGTTTGGAAAGTTCCAATTCTTGAAAAAGTTGATTCAGCGCTTCTTCACTTGTTGTATATTTTTCCGAGAGATATACATATGTTTCCATTTTTGCTTTGTATCTTGTTTCGACTTCTTCGGAAAAAAAAATAATTCCTTTATCAACAAGTGATTTTATTAAAGGAAGCACATAAACATGTTGGCATATTTTTTCAATTTGTTTGATAGAAAGAGTTTTACTATTCATCAGCGAACTAACAATTTGTATTTCTTTTTCTGACAATAAACTAATATCTCCATCAAATTCGGAATGGAGTCCAATTTTTGATTCGCTGGCTAGTTTAAATGCGGAAGGTAAAGCAATAGCCATCACTTCACCGTAGGAACACATATAATAATCGGCTATCCAAATCCATAACGATAATTGCCGTTCATTAACAATGGGGGTTTCATCCAATACATTCACTATATTTTTGGTTTGATATTTAGTGGGTTTTTCGGAATGGATGGTATAAATAATGGCAGCATAAAACTTATTTCTGCCGAAAGGAACCAATACACGTTTGCCTATTTCTATCTCATGAGATAGTATCTCGGGCACCCTATAGGTAAAAAAATCAGGTAAAGGTAAAGGTAGAATAACGTTTACGAATAATTCTTGTTTGTTCATACATATTATCTATAAGTAACTCCTAATGCTTTTTCTATTTCATTAATTACTTTTATGACATCCACTAACTTTTTCAGTATCATAGAGATATCCTCTATTTCGGATGTGTTGTTCAATTCTTGTTCGTGTTTTTCTCTGATAGCTCTGAGTTTAATTAATCGTAAAACGTGTAAACAGCGAACAATATATTCATGTAATTTAGCTTTGTTATTATCGATGGTATTGATAAAACTTTTTATTTGGGGACTTTCCCATAGTGGGCTGGGAAGAGGTTTAATATCAACGAGATTTAAGTAAAGAGAAAAAATATTTTTATCGGGATGATTTTTCAATTGATTTACGATTTCGTTAGGATATTTTTCGGCAATATCCGCATAAATATTAATAAATTGTTGATAAAGGGGTGTTTCCAATTGAATGGTATCACTATCCAGATTATTAAAAATGAATTGATCTACACGCATGGGAAGCGCTTTCTCTTCGGATTGTTTATTTTCAGTAGGCACATAAATTAATGCACTACCATAATTGACTAATAAAAACAGAATTTCTTTTTCAACATCGCTTAAGTTAAGTGGGATGAGCTCCGCATAAATGGGTCTAAGTGGTTTATTAATGGTTGAGTTAGTATTAACTTCTTGACTTTCATTTACTTTTTCATTACTTCCTTCTTTGTAGTTTTTTATACGTATTTTATTGATTGTACGAAATAAAATAGGCTCTGAGATTCCTAATAAACTGCTGCATTGTTTGACAAAAAGCGAAACTTTAATAATATCGGGGATGCTGGCAATATCGGCAGCAATTTGATTAATGAATTCTGCTTTTTTAATAGGGTCTTTGCCGGCTTCTTTCGATAGCAGATTTATTTTAAACTGAATAAAATCTTTTTCATTATCAGAAAAAAAATCTACGATTTGTTGTCTGTCATTATTCCGAGCAAAAGAATCAGGGTCTTCTGTAGGAGGAAGAATGATGATGCGAATATTTAGATTTTCTTTTAGCAACATACCAACAGCACGAACGGCAGCATCAATACCGGCGCTATCGCCATCGTAGAGAATAGTAATATTGTTTGTTAATTTAGTTAGTTGCTTGATTTGTCCTTGCGTCAAGGAGGTTCCCGAAGAAGCGACTACATTTTCAATTCCTGCTTGATACAATGAAATAACATCGGTATACCCTTCTACAAGATAACATTTATCTGCTTTTTTAATAGCATTTTTTGCTTGAAATATACCGTAAAGGATATCACTTTTATGATAAATAGCAGATTCAGGAGAATTTATATACTTTGCATGATTTTTATCTTTTGAAGTTAAAATTCTGCCTCCGAAACCGACCACTTTACCAGAAAAATTATGAATAGGGAAAATAACACGCTCCGAAAAACGATCATAACGAAGAATGGAGCCTTCTTTTTGTTTTACTATAATAAGTCCTGATTTTTCTAAATTATCAAGAGTATAACCTTTTTTTAATGCATAATTCAGCAATGAATCTCGCTGTTGTGGAGCATATCCTAATTGGAAAACATCGATGGTTGAATCGGTGAAGCCTCGTTCTTTCAAATACGAAAGTCCTACCGATTTTCCTTCTTCGTTTTCATATAAAATAGTGGAGAAAAATTCACACGCAAAAGTCGAGAGTGATAAAAGGGCTTCTCGTTCGTTAAGTAGTTTTAATTCTTCGGATGTTTGAGCAGATTCTTGTATTTCAATGTTATATTTTTTAGCCAAATAACGAAGAGCCTCTACATAAGAATAGTTTTCATGTTTCATTTATTCGTTCTTTTGTCGATAACAAAGTTGGCAATTATTTCGTCTACACCCCAAGTTATGAATATCTCGAAAAACTAGTAACCTTTTTCTCCCCTACGGAGTTTAACTTCTATAAACAAGAACGGGA
>JAQVNO010000121.1 GCA_028703095.1 Bacteroidales bacterium | reverse complement strand
TGTTTATATGAAAAAACATTTATTGGAAGGTGTCAAAAAAGGAGCTTTTAACGAAGCAGAAGCAGAAAACAGATTTGATACGTGGAAAACAGAAAAACAAAGAAAACAAAACGAATACAAACTAGAAATATTAAATACAACCAAATCAGAAGCGAAGAAACGTTTTGAGCATGAAAGTAAATTAAGAGAAGCCAAAGAAGCTGTTGCTAATGAAAAACGTTTAGTTGAAATAGAAAAAACTCGTAAAGTAAAAGAAGAAGCTGAAGCAAAAGCAGCAGCTAAACTAGCAGCTACAGAAACTGCCAAAACAACCGAAGCTGTCGAAACTAACGACATGCCTGTTGATGAAGTTCCGGCTTTGGAAACTGAAGTACATACGGAAGAAGAAGTAAAGGCAACAAACGAAGCTCCGGAAGAAACAACAGAACCCAAGGCAGAATAATACATGCATAAAGACTTTTTTTATCTCGGTAAAATTACAAAGGTCTTTGGGTTAAGGAGAATTGTTGGTTTATCTGGATACCGATGAACCCAAAAAATATCATCAAATGGAAATGGTTTTCTTTGATATGCAAGGAGAACCAATTCCTTTTTTTATACAATCCATTAAGATTAAATCAGCCAATCAATTAATAGTTAAATTCGAAGATGTTGAAGCAGATAATTCCTTTCAATATGTGAATGTGTCTTTGCTATTACCACTTACCATGCTTCCGGTTTTGGAAGGAAATAAATTTTATTACCACGAAGTGAAAGGCTATACTATCGTTGATGAGGAATATGGCATATTAGGCGTCTGTGAAGATGTATTGGTATATCCTCATCAGTCCATATTTCAAATCAAACATCCCAAAGGAGAAATATTGGTTCCTATTGTAGATGAATTTATTTTAAACGTAGATAAAATACATAAGACAATTAATATCAAAACACCTCCCGGACTCGTGGATTTGTATTTGAATGCATAAATTTAGACGTATTTATTGCATGTATTAATATAAATATCATCAAAATTACGTCATAAGGGAGTATAATTAATGGTATCTTTGCAAAAATAAGATATATGAAAAAAAGAACAAAAATTGTAGCAACTATATCCGATAAAATCAGCAGTCCGGAATTTTTATCTCAACTTTTCGAGGAAGGGGTTAATGTAATACGTTTAAATACAGCGCATCAAAGTAAGGAAGAAACCAAAAAAATCATTGATACCGTTTATGCATTGGATGATAGGGTAGGTGTATTAATTGATACAAAAGGACCTGAAGTGCGAACATCCTCTTTTGGCGAAGCTTTTAGTGTCAAAAAAGGAGATAGTATCAAAATAGCAGGCGATGTACAAGGGAAAAGCAGAGAAGGTTTTCTATATGTTAATTATACGCATTTTGTTAAGGATATAGCTGTAGGCGATAGGATACTGATAGATGACGGAGATATTGCCATGTGTGTTACAGCAAAAGAAGAGAATACTCTGATATGCAGCATTGAAAATGAAGGAATCATTAAATTACGAAAAGGTGTTAATGTCCCCAATGTAAAATTAAATTTACCTGTTTTATCGGAGAAAGATAAAGATTTTATTTCGTTTGCAATGGCACATAAAGTGGATTTTATTGCCCATAGTTTTGTGCAAAAAGCAGATGATGTGCATGAAATTCGTAATATATTAGATGCTAATAACAGTCATATAAAAATAATTGCCAAAATTGAAAATCAAATCGGGGTGGATAATATAGATGAAATTATCGAAGCTGCCGATGGGATTATGGTTGCCAGAGGTGATTTAGGTATTGAAATACCGGCTGAAAGAATTCCTGTCATTCAACGTGAACTGATAAAAAAATGCAAACGCAACAATAAAACAGTTATCGTCGCTACGCAAATGCTCCATTCTATGATTGTAAATCCTCGACCTACACGGGCGGAAGTCAATGATGTGGCTGCTGCCGTATATGAAAAAGCAGATGCACTGATGCTTTCAGGCGAAACGGCAACAGGACTCTATCCGGTTGAAACCGTTAAACTAATGTCGAAAGTTATTGTTGAAGTGGAACGTGCTATTGAAAAATATCCGATTAAAATAAAACCCATATGCGATGATGTCTTGTCTGTTTTATCCCATTCGGCTGTTTTAGCATGTAATACACTGCCTATTAAAGCAATTATTGTTGATACTCAAAGCGGAAGAACAGCGAACTTTTTAGCGGCTTACAGAGGTCAAGTGCCTGTGTATGCGTTTTGTTATAATGAATATGCTATGCGACAACTATCATTAACCTATGGAGTAAAAGCATATATGATCCCTGTAGATCCTTCTCGTGACAGGTTTTTGAAAACTACTATTGAATTTTTGCTCGCTCAGCACACCTTGAATTGTGAGGATTGGGTTGTAGTAGTAGGAGGCTCTTTTGGCTCTGCTAACGGTGCCAGTTTTATTGAAATTTCTACAGTGCAAAATTTAATTGATTATGCTGAATAAATTTATTCAAATACAATAATAAGTAATTTATAAAAAAAAAATTATGGGAGGATTTTTCGGAACGATTAAACATTCGGATTGTGTAAACGATCTGTATTATGGTATTGATTATAATTTTCATATGGGTACCAAACGCGGCGGTATGATTACATTAAATGAAAATAATAATTTTATCCGTGGTATTCATAATATTGAGAATTCTTATTTTCGAACGAAATTTGAAGATAGTTTGCATGAGTTTTCAGGAAAATCAGGGATAGGGGTGATTAGCGATACAGACCCTCAACCTATTATGATGAATTGTCATTTGGGTAGGTTTGCCATTGTTACGGTAGCTCGTATCAATAATTTGAAAGAATTAGAAAAAGAATTTCTTTCACAAAAGAAATATTTCAGTGAGCATAGTTTTGGTTCTGTGAATCAAACAGAATTTATCGCTATGTTGATAAATGAAGGGAAAACCTTTGTGGATGGTATCGAAAATGTATTTCGTAAAATCAAAGGCTCTTGTTCCATGCTGATATTAACAGAGAATGGCATTATCGCCGCTCGCGATAAATACGGAAGAACGCCTATTTTGCTTGCCAAAGGCACGGATGGTTATGCCGTTTCGTCCGAATCCTGTAGCTTTCCCAATCTTAGTTATGAAATGGAATACACTATTGGACCGGGTGAAATTGTTCAAATTACCGCCGACGATTATAAGACATTGCGTAAACCAAACAAAAAAATGCAGATATGTTCGTTTTTATGGGTGTATTACGGTTATCCGGTTTGTACCTATGAAGGTTGTAATGTAGATGATATGCGCTATATATGCGGGTGTGAAATGGGGAAAAGAGATATGGATATTCAAGCCGATTTTGTGGGGGGTATTCCTGATTCCGGTGTGGGAATGGCTGTTGGGTATGCCGTTGGCAGACAGATCCCTTACAGAAGAGCTATCATTAAATATACGCCTACCTGGCCCAGGAGTTTTACTCCTTCCAATCAAAAAAGAAGAGACCTGGTTGCTAAAATGAAGTTGATAGCAAACAGAAACATGCTAAAAGATAAAAATGTTGTTTTCTGTGATGATTCAATCGTAAGAGGAACACAACTTCGCGATAATGTGAACGATTTATATCGTTATGGTGCCAAAGAAGTGCATATGCGTATCAGTTGTCCTCCTTTGATTTATTCTTGTAATTTTCTCAATTTTACGGCTTCACAATCTGAAATGGAATTAATTACACGCAGAGTCATTCAAAAATTAGAAGGTGATGCCGGTAAAAATTTAGCGGCTTATGCAACTACTGATTCTCCGGAATACAATCAAATGGTAGAATGCATACGCAAGGATTTACATATCACAACGCTTAAGTTTAATCCTTTGGAAACATTGGTAAACGCAATAGGCTTGCCCAAAGAAAAAATCTGCACCCACTGTTTTGACGGCAGCAGTTATGAATAGGGGAAAGAAAAATTAAAAAAGAAAAATTAAAAATTAAGAATTACGAGAAAAGTGAAATTTGTCGCGAGTGCCGTGTGCCGAGAAAATTACGAATTATTGATGTGATGATATGCTGATGTGATGATGTGCTGATTTAACCGCAGAGAATGCAAAGAATTCTGCAATTATAAAAAGCTGTCAGCTATCAGTTTGAAAACATTTAAAAAGCAAGCTTGATTCGTATATTTACCATGCATGGTTTTTATCATTTGCAAGCTTAGTTTTTGTACGAACCAAGCTTGCAAATTACACTCACATAGCTATGTAATTTTTTTTTCAAATTTTAAGGTTTTTTTTAACCGCAAAAAACGCAAAAATTCTACGCAAAAAACGCAAAGAGATACACGGACCTACACTTATTTTTTCGGAACAAAAAAAACTCTCGAGACTCGGCACATTTTTCATTTTCTACTTGTATCTTTTTCTTGATTCACCAGCTTGTTGTAAGCGCTTCCCACGTTCATAAAAACGCCGTGCCTATCTTTTTCGTCGGAGCATAGGGAGTCGTTGCAAGGAGCTCCCATGCTCGTTGAAACGAGATTGCAATCTCGTTGGGTTGAGATTGCAATCTCATTTGAAAAAAGAGTAAGGCAGGCTGTTTTAACGGGCTTGGGACGTTCGGCGTACGGTCTTGGGAACTCATAAATGATGCTATTACTATTGTTATCATTTATATTTTTTTTGGATGAAACAAATAAAAGTATATTTTTGCAAAATTTCACCTCTCCCGCCTCCCCAAATGGGGAGGAGCATGTAGGCAAGAGGGTTACAATAAAATTACAGTTGTGTTATAATTTTTTGCGTTCTTTGCGTAGAATTTTTGCGTTTTTTGCGGTTAAAATAGAATGCTGATATATACTGATACTACGGATAAACACAATTTTTTTCTTGTTCTTTTTGCTTGACCAAAAAGAACCAAAAAGTCAAGACGATTCAAAGGCGATTGCTTCGCACCGGTTTTCGGTTCGGACTACAAGGGGATAAACCCCTATTTCGTCCTCCCTCAAACCTATCGCTGGTGAATCGTCGGAAAAACGCATCATACAAACATTTATAATTTATTAAAATTTTTATCTCCTTTGTAGTAAAAAAGTATATTTTTGCAAACCGAAATCGTATAAAAAATGAACCAACCCTACAAGGTAATAAACTTACAATACGCTGTGCCGCCAACCCGCCCCACTTGGGGAGGGCAGGGAGGGGTAGGCAGGTATTACGCCGCTTGGATATGCCGCTTTGTAAGCGTGGATCCGTTGCAGTTTAAGTATCCTGAGCTAACACCGTTTCAATATGCGAGTAATAGATGTATTACGGGAATAGATATGGATGGGTTGGAATATATATCTGCAAGTGATGCTGGAATTAATCCAAATAATATATCTCTAAACACGCATTTAAATTTAGGAGATTATAGAATTGAAATTCGTGATATTATTGATTATAATGGGGAAATATATTATGATATTGGTTTAAATATGTTTTATGGTGAAAAAGGATGGTCGAAAAATGGAACTGAAAATGAGAAAGTTTCAACAAATTCATATGCTTCAATTTTATTTCCTTTATCTCAAAAACCTATTAACTCGATGTTAGAATCATGTGAAATATATAATTGGGCAGCAAAGGATGGAAAAAATCAAGCAACATTTAATTCACTAAGACAACATGGATTAAGAAAACACGCTGGGATTGATTTATATACTGATGATAAGCAAGATGTAGTTGCTCTGACTTTTGGGAAGGTATTAGATATAACTAAAGGTTTTCGAAATG